>QIHK01000075.1 GCA_003230945.1 Candidatus Kaiserbacteria bacterium | reverse complement strand
CTGGCACAGCAACCGGTGCTGGTGGTGTAGCGACCTGCTCAACAACCGTAACTGTTACACCTCCACCTCCACCACCACCTCCTTCTGCACCGACGTGTACTCTTTCTTCAGACTCATCGAGTGTATCTTCAGGAGGTCATACTAAACTTACTTGGCTAACAACTAATGTTGGTACTTTTTCAATTGATAATGGTATAGGTACAGTGATCCCCTCTATTGGAGGCACAGTTACTTCTAAAGCGATAAATAAAGATACTACTTTTACTGGTACCGCAGTGAGTCCAACGGGACAAGTCGTCACGTGTGCCACAACGGTAACCGTCCAACATGGCGGAAGTGGTGGAGGTCCATCTTGTGTCCTCACCGTAAATCCAACAAGCACCCGCTCTGGTAATTCAGCGACACTTTCATGGAGTGGTAGTGAGATTGCTACTGTAGATATTTCTAACGGTATTGCCACCGCAACGAGCTCACCAAATGCAATAGTAGTCACACCAACGGCAGTCGGAATACATACGTATACGGGGACATTCCATGCCACAAATGGTCAAACAGTAATGTGTTCAACTTCACTTAACATTGAAGGTGGTTCTGGTGGCGGAGGAGGTGGTGGAGGCGGTTCTATTTCTCCTGTTGTTACTCTTTTTTCGCATCCCTCGGCACAGCCACTTGCTTACCTGTATCTCTCACAGATTCCATATACCGGGCTTGATCTCGGTTCATTTGGTACCGTTCTTTATTGGGTAGTCCTCGTTGGTGTGTCACTTGCTTTCGCTTATCTTATATTATTTTTAGTTTTCCCGTATCTAGGGCGCAGAGGTCGTTCATTTGGTAATCGTGTGGTAGCTGTATTGAATACAGAACGCGAACTGGCTATGGCAACGGCGCATTCTGAAAAATCTGCTTCTGCAGTAGCTGACGTACCTGTTGTTTCTCAGGTTGAACCTATTCAAAAAGAAACGCAACAGTACTCTCTGTATGATGGTTTTAAATCTTTTGCACATGAAGGTATGCTTTCGGTTGAAGATATTGTTAGTGGTCTTGCGCGAGAATCACATACAACGCCAGATACTTCCGTATCTCAGACTGAACCGATATATGAAAATGTAGAACCAGTATCTGATAAAGTGGAACCGATATATGAAAATGTAGAACCGATAACTCACGCAACCACAGAGAAACCAGATAAAGTTTCAGTACAAGTTTTTACTTTTCTTGAAGCACTTCTTTGCGGTGATCGTGTACAAACATTTGGTATGCTCCGCGAAACCATTCGTGATGGTGGTGATATTGAAGTATTCCTAACACAAGTTACTTGTGCGCTTGATGATGTATACCGTAGTCGTCTTGAGGGCGTCTCAGTTCATCCGAGCATTGTGCGCATCACAAGCAAGATTGCGACACCAGTGCTTGAACAACTTGTGACCGCATTTACTACCGCCGTTGACTCGAGTTATTCGGTAGGTATTACGGGAGCTAAATTAGCCCTTACTCGTGCCCTTGTTATTCTTGGTGCTTAGGAACGCTCAGTAATTTCTTTTTGGATACGTGTAATAAAGTCTTCAACAGAGAGCCCTTCGAGTTTCCCATGATCACGACTCTCAACGGTGAGCATCTTAGATTCAACTTCTGTATCACCAATAACAATTAGGTAAGGAATTTTTTTCCCTTTACCTGCACGAATTTTCTTACCAAGTGATTCATTTGACTTATCAAACTCTGCGCGTATATGCGCCACCCGTAAAGCTGTTGTGATTTCCTCTCCATACGCAGTGTGTTTTTCTGAAATGGAAAGTATGCGTACTTGTACTGGAGAAAGCCAGGTGGGGAATGCACCATTATAATGTTCTATGAGAATACCGAGGAAACGATCAGGAGAACCAATAAGCGCACGATGAATCATGATTGGAGTTTTCTTCGTGCCATCTTCTGCGGTGTATTCCAAATTGAACCGTCCTGGCATGTTTACATCAAGTTGAATGGTAGATATCTGCCATTGCCGTCCAATAGCGTCTATCGCCATAATGTCCATCTTTGGGCCATAAAAAGCAGCTTCTCCTAGTGCTTCTTTATGTTCTATTGCTTTCTCTTTCAAAAGCTTCTGCATAATAGTTTCTGATTTTTCCCACATGGCATCTTCACCAATATATTTTTCTTTCTTTTCCGGATCACGAAGTGATAAACGTACCCAGTAATCGATACGGTATATGGCAAGTGCTTTCTGAATTGCACCGAGTACACTGGTAAGTTCATCTTCAATCTGATCTTCACGACAGAATATATGTCCATCGTCTTGGGAAAATGCGCGTAAGCGTGTAAGCCCAGAAAGTTCTCCCGGTCGTTCATCACGATAGAGAGTAGCAAAGTCGGAAAAACGAATAGGGAGGTCACGATAGCTACGCGGTTCGGAAGCATAAATCTGTGTGTGCTGTGGGCAGTTCATTGGTTTCAAAAACATTTCATCATTCACATACTGGCTATGTACCGTGAGCATGTCTTCTTTGTATTGATCGTAATGTCCAGAAATTTTAAAAAGTTCTCCTTTATTTATATTTGGAGTATGTACCTCTCCAAAACCAAGTTCCTCATTAAGTTCTTGTGAGAAATGTATAATTTCTGAGCGAATAGTATTTCCTTTGGGAGTAAAAAGAGGCATGCCACTTCCGACTAAATCAGAGAATACAAAAAGACCTTGTTCTTTGCCTATTTTTCTATGGTCACGCTTCTTGGCTTCTTCTTGTCTTTCTTGATATTGCTTAAGCTCATTTTTTGTATCAAATGCAAGCCCATAAATACGTGTGAGCATTTTATTTTTTTCGTTACCACGCCAGTAGGCTCCAGCAATACGGTCGAGAGTGAATGAATCCGCTTGAATATCTTTGGAAGGATTATCGCTATGACCACCACGACAAAGGTCGGTAAAGTTTCCGGCAGTATACAGTGTGATTTTCTCTCCTTTTCCCGCAATCTCTTCTATAAGTTCTCGTTTAAAAGGATTATCGTCAAAATGTTTGTACGCTTCTTTTTCAGATATTTCGACACCGGACATAGCAGTCCATGAAGTAAGTATTTTGCGCATAGAAGTCTCGAGAATAGCGAGTTCGTCATTACCAGGTTTCTCACCACCAGAAAAATCAAAATCATAATAAAAACCATTGTCTACAGCAGGACCTATGGTTGGTTTTGCTTGTGGGTAATGTTCAAGCACCGCTGCAGCAAGTAGATGGGCAAGTGTGTGACGTTTAGCGTCTAACGAGGACATGTGAGAGAGAATAACACAAAATCTATAGTGGCTTGAACTCATCGATGGTTATAGAGACCTCTCCATTTCGAAGGCTTACATGGCCCTTAATGAGTGCACAAGATCCAGCTACTATAGTAGTGGCGTGCTGTTTAAAGAGTTTTGGAAATATAACGGATTCCAATTCTCCTGTTTTATCTTCAATTTTAATAAAAGCCATTTTTTCGCCACTTTTTGTGAGAATGGCTCGCACTTCAGCAATAAGAATTGGCAGAATAACTGGTAATCCAGCTTGTGGTTCCTCTTGAATCATTTTAAGTGTCAGTTTCGCTTTTGAAAGTTTGTCAGGATACGCATCAAGTGGGTGTCCAGAAATATAGATACCAAGTAATTCTTTTTCCCAAAGAAGTTTGTCTGTAAGAGATACATACTCACCCTCTGGAAGAGTGAGAACTGGTGCGGAAAAAGTGTTACCGAAAAGGGAATCTTGGGGTGCTTTTGCTGTTGTCTCGCGATGAAAAGTAAGTAAGGTCTCAATATTCTTGAGTAATGTTCCGCGACGTTCAAAGCGATCGAGAGCGCCACATTTTATAAGTGCCTCAAGTGATTTTCTATTAAGATTTTTTAATCCTACTCGTGAAAGGAAGTTTGAGAGAGATAGGTATGGTCCATTCTCCAGACGTTCATCGAGAATGGCGTGTGCAATGCCATCACCGAAGTTTTTTATACTTGAAAGTCCAAATCGAATGGCATTTGGAAGTGGTGTATCTTCTTCTTTCTTTGAAGAAGAGTGTGGGGTGTCTTTTCTCTGAGTATCAGAAATATATACTGTTGTGAAATCAGTTTCGCTTTCATTCACGTCTGGTGGTAACACGGGAATTTTCATACGTGTTGCTTCTGAAACGAGACGTGCGATTTCTTCAGTATCGCCCGAGTCTGCGGTGAGTAAAGCAGCCATATATTCCAGTGGGTAGTTTGCTTTCATGTAGGAGGTTTGATAGGCAACCTTCCCATAACTCGCGGCATGCGCCTTGTTGAAACCGTAGGCGGCAAATGGCTCAATGAGTTCCCAAAGTTTTTGTCCTTTTTCTTTCGTGAGGCCACCATATTCTGCGAATCCTTTAAGGAGCTTTTCTTTTTCTGCCTGCATGATTTTTGGGATTTTTTTACCCATAGCCTTACGAAGTTTATCTGCTTCAAGCCACGAATAACCCGCTAAGGTGATAGCAGTGAGGAGCACATCATCTTGATAAATAAGTAGACCGTAAGAGAAATCGAGATAATCCTTCATACGTGGATCAATATAATTAATCAAACGTGGATTATGTTTGCGTTCAATATAAGAAGGGATGGTCTCCATTGGTCCCGGACGATAGAGAGCAACTATGGCATTGATATCGTGGATAGTGGACGGTTTGAGATCTTTCAACCAATGGGTCATGCCACTACCCCCAAGTTGAAAGGTGCCGTACGTCTCGCCACGCGCGAGCATTTCAAAAGTGAGTGCATCATCTATGGGAATATTTTCAATATCTACTTCGATACCTCGTACTTTCTTTACCCGCGCAACTACATCGGCAAGAATGGAAAGATTTTTAATACCAAGGAAGTCAAACTTGAGTAAACCAACACCACCATACTCATCAGCGATCGAATACATATCGTATTGAGTAATAATCTTACCAGTGCCTTTTGGGTCCGGTTGAGTTGGTGCCCACTCGATGAGCGGAGTAGGAGCAATTACGACACCAGCGGCATGTACGCCGACGTGGCGCACACAACCTTCAATACGTTTAGCGAGATTGATAATCTCTTGTACATCATCGTCTTCGTCATAAATAGATTTTAAGTCTGGTTCGAGTTTAAGAGCTCTATCGATAGTCATTGGAAATCCTTGCGAACCAGTTGGAATAAGTTTGGCGATACGGTCACCGGTTGTGTAGGAATGACCAAGGGCACGCGCAACATCGCGTACCGCGGCTCGCGCCATCATTTTGCCAAAGGTACCAATTTGCGCGACATGGTCATCACCATAGCGACGTTTTGCGTAAGCAATCATGTCATCACGGCGGTTGTCGGCCATATCCATATCGATATCTGGTGCTTTTGGGCGTTCTGGATTTAAGAATCGTTCAAAAGGGAGTTTGTAAAACAGAGGGTCTACATTTGTAATACCAGTGAGATATCCCACCAAAGAACCTGCAGCACTACCGCGAGTAGTAGTAAGAATACCGGCACTTTTTGCATAATTAAGAAGATCAGCTACAACGAGATAATAGACAGCAAATCCTTTATCTATAATAATTTTAAGTTCGTATTCGATACGATCAATAACTTCTTTTGTCTCTTCAAGACCACGAGTTTTTATTCCTGCGTAGGCTTTCATTCGCAGTTCTTCATTATGGCTTTTGTATGTTTTAGAAATAGGGACTTCAGGGAATACCCATTCACCAAGAGTAAAGTCGAGTGTACAGCGGTCAGCAATTTTACGTGAATTCAAAATAGCTTCAGGTGTTTCTTTGAAGAGTTTTATCGCCTGTTTTTCACTTATAAATGAAAAGTCTTCATCCTCATTTTGTCCATGTGTACCTTGCTGTATGCGACGCATAATTTCAGTCGCTTCTCGATCGTTAGGTTCCAGATAATATACATCGTGCTGAGCAACAAGTGGGGTATTTGTTTCCTTAGCAAGTGCGATAAGTTTTTTCATAAGGGACTCATGTCCCTTAACTTTTGGATGGTGTGTTATTTCAAGGAAGATATTTTTCTCTCCGAAAATTTCTTTAAACTCAGTAAGCACGGCACGTGCACCGTTCCCATCACCCACACGTAAACATTGAGATACGGCACTTGCAAAAGAGGGAAGAATGACAATTATATTATTGTGATGGTTACTTAAAAGTTCTTTATCTATGCGAGGTCGATCGAAGAATCCTTCTGTCCATGATTTTGTAACAAGAAAGAGAAGATTTTTATAACCGTCGTTATTTTCCGCAAGAAGCACTATACGCGAATGTTTCGCGTCAAAATTCGGGTCTTTTTCATGACGAGAACGTGGAGCAAGATAGGCATCGACACCGAGAATCGGTTTAATACCTGCCGCTGTTGCTACTTTATAAAACTCTATAGCACCATGCATATTACCTCCATCAGTGAGCGCTAGTGCGTTCATTCCTTCGTCTTTTGCCTTCTTCACGAGCTCATCAATTTTAGGGAGTGCTTGAAGAAAGGTGTAGTGACTATGTGTGTGAAGATGGATAAATGTGGAATCCATTACTATCCAGTATACTTTCTTCATGCAATTTGTGCTTGGTATAGATGAAGCTGGGCGAGGCCCCCTTGCGGGGCCGGTAGCTGTCGGTTTGGTGAAAGTCCATAAAAAATTTGATGTGTTGCGTGAATTCCCAGGAGTCGCGGATTCAAAAAAACTTTCAGAGAAGAAACGCGAGGAGATTTTCAAGATACTTGAAGCACGTGTCAGAGTTGGTGATATCTCTTTTAAGGTTGAGTTTGGTGATGCTACGCGTATTGATACTCGAGGTATCTCTGTGGTAATACGTGAAGCTATTGAGCACGGTGTGCACCAGCTAGCGCCCGATACTGCCCAAGTAGAAATCTTTCTTGATGGGGCGTTACAGGCACCTCCTGAGTATCAGCAACAGACTATTATTAGAGGTGATGAAAGTGTACCGCTCATTTCACTCGCATCTATTGCTGCAAAAGTAACTCGTGATCGATTCATGGTAAAAATGTCTGAACAGTATCCTGAATACGGTTTTGCTCAGCATAAAGGGTACGGAACAGTGGCACATCAAAAAGCTATTCGTATGTTTGGTCTGAGCAACCTTCATCGTCGAACCTTCTGCACACGATTTATTACTTAGTTACTGTTATCGATTCTTTTGCTTTTTTGGGTGCTCTAGGGTAAAGTGGCGGGCATGTCAGTACGAATGCGCCATACTCGCGCTCAAACTAATAACCGCCGGTCGCACCACGCGCTCGTCGATGTGAATATTGTAACGGATAAAGAAACGGGTAATCTCCGTTTCCCTCATCATATCGATGAAGTGACAGGAATGTATCGTGGAAAGCAAATTGCAAAGCAAAAGGTAAAGGTTGAAAATGCTAAAAAAGTACCACAAGGAAAACTTACCGAGACTGATCATGAACACGTGCGTGAACATACTCCAGCTGTCGAAGGTTCTAAGGGAATCATTGGCAAAATCGCTGAGGCAGCACGACCACGTTCGCGTAGTGGTATGGGTGGCGGTGCTTAAAATAATATTTTAAATCCACAACAGTAACGTCTGCACCTCTGGCGCAGACTTTACTGTTTGGTATACTCATCAAACGTTCTTTCCATGGCAAACCGACATTTAGCACGATCAGTGGTATTACAAACACTCTTTGAGTGGGACACTGCATCGACACATGTCGCTTCAGAGGCGATACCGATTCTTAAGCGTAATGTCGCAGAATTCGGCGGAGATGATATGGATCGCCCGTTCATGGAAACTCTTCTTAAGAGTGTGCTTGCAAAGAAAGAAGATATTGATCTCATTATTGAGAAAGCGGCACCCGACTGGCCACTCGATCGTATTGCACCGGTTGACCGCAATATTTTACGTATTGGTCTTTTTGAACTCCTTTTTGCTGACCGTTCGCAAGTACCCGCGAAAGTCGCTATTAATGAAGCTATCGAACTCGCTAAAACTTTTGGTGGGGACTCTTCAGGTCGCTTTGTAAATGGTGTTCTCGGTGCGGTATATAAAGAAATAGGCGAACCGGGTAAAGATGACCATAGTAAAAAGCGATTAAAACGTGAGGAACTGCCACTTGAGAAGATGGGTGGTGCCATTGTGTACTCAAAGCATGATGGGCAATATTACCTTGCACTCGTGCATGATGTCTTTGGTCGTTGGACCCTTTCTAAAGGGCATATTGAGAAAGATGCGACTCCTGAAGAAGGGGTAGTGCGTATCATTAAAGAAGAGCTTGGACTTACCGCAAAAGTTGAAAGCCAAGTTGGTGAAAACGAGTATGTTGCTTCACACCCAGAAAAAGGTCATGTGAGGAAACATGTCTGGTTCTTCCTTGCTGAGGCACCATTCGAATCGATTGTGCTCAAAAAGAGTGGGGGACTTGATGATGCTAAATGGTTTCGTTTGACCGATATTCTTGATCTTAATTTTTATGACGATATGTTGGCCATCATTACATCAGCAGTGCAAAAACTTCTCGACAAATCTGCGTCACGGTAAATGATACAGCATCTCTTACAGAGTCCGGTTCACGTTTTTTCCTCGTATGTTATAAGCTATAGGATATATGCCTGATTTACATTCATTAGCTAAAGTACTCGGTGTTTCTTTCAAAAACCCAGCACTTCTCATAGAAGCATTAACCCATCGTTCTTATTTGAATGAACATCGTGAGTATACTGGTTCTCATAATGAGCGTCTCGAATTTCTCGGTGATGCAGTACTTGAGCTTGCCACTACTGATTTCCTTTTTAAGAAGTTTCCGGCAAATCCTGAGGGCGACCTCACGGCGTATCGTGCAGCTCTGGTAAATACCGTCTCACTTGCCCAGAGTGCTCGCACGCTCGCACTCGGTGATTTTCTACTCCTTTCTAAAGGTGAGTCGAAAGATATTGGTCGAGCGCGTGATGCCATTCTTGCTGACACATTTGAAGCGATTATCGGTGCCATTTATCTCGATTCTGGATTTACCACTGCGGAAGCATTCATTGCCCATACTCTCTACAATAAAATAGATGCAGTTATAGAGAATCATTCTTATCAAGATGCGAAGAGTCATTTTCAAGAAGTAGCTCAAGAAAAGAAAAGCACCACACCATCCTATCGACTTATTGATGAGATAGGTCCAGATCATGAGCGAACTTTTACCATTGGAGTATTTCTCAATGATCATGAGATAGCTCATGGCCAAGGGAAAAGTAAACAAGAAGCAGAACAAGCTGCCGCTCAAGCCGCCCTTGAAAAAATGAGTTGGTAAAATGACTTTTATACTAAAAAATAATCATACCTAGTACATCTCTGCGATACAGATGCGGTATACTTTTTTTATGCTGAAACGACTTGAAATCGTTGGGTTTAAATCCTTCGCTAAAAAAACAATATTGGACTTTTCGAATGCGACAACTGCAATTGTTGGTCCTAATGGTTCAGGTAAATCTAATGTTGCTGAAGCATTTCGTTTTGCTCTCGGTGAACAGTCCATGAAGAGTATGCGTGGGAAGCGCTCAGAAGATCTCATTTGGGGCGGTTCACATTTAATACCACGTGCAAACCGCGCGGCAGTCGCTATTGTTTTCGATAATAGTCACCATGTTTTTAATATTGATTTTGATGAAGTCTCTATTGAGCGTGCTGTATTCCGCGACGGAACAAGTGAGTACTCTATAAATGGTTCTCGTGTCCGTTTGCGCGATATTGAGGAACTTCTTGCCGGAGCAAACATCAGTGAGACAGGTCACCATATTATTTCTCAAGGAGAAGCTGATCGTATTCTTATTGCTCGTGCTCGTGATCGTCGGGCGATGCTTGAAGATGCCTTGGGGCTCAAGATTTTTGAATTTAAGAAACAGGAAGCTGAACGTAAACTTATTAAAACTGAGGGGAATATTGCGCAAGTAAATTCATTACGTCGTGAACTTGCTCCGCACCTACGTTTCCTCGAGAAACAAGTTGAGAAACTTGAAAGGGCAGACACACTCCGTAAAGAGCTCGTTGGACTCGCACAGACTTATTTTTCTATTGAAGATATATACCTTTCAACAGAAAAAGATAA
>QIHK01000036.1 GCA_003230945.1 Candidatus Kaiserbacteria bacterium | reverse complement strand
TAAGGCTACCCAAAAAAAACGTTTTGCGACGCTTTCTTTCTCCTGGATACGGTCACTCATGCCCTCTTTAATGAAAATGTCGAGACACCAGAGAGATCTAAAAACAAAATCAACGGAGTCTCCAGTATGGCTTAATGAGCTCGCAAGCGCCCATTCAGAAGTTGGTGGTTCAAAGGAATTTGTTGAAGGTCTTAAAGAAGATTTTTTCAGTCACCGTGTTTTTCTTTTCACTCCAGAGGGCGATGCAGTAGATCTTCCTATAGGAGCTACTGCCATTGATTTCGCCTACGCCATTCATAGCGACATTGGGGATCACTTACATGGAGCGAAAGTTAATGGAAAACTTATCTCATTTGATACACCACTTCATAACGGTGATGTTGTAGAAATCATACATAGAGATTCTGCTCATCCAACAGCGAAATGGCTTGAACAGTCAAAAACTTCCCTCGCACGAAGACATATTAGAATAGCACTTGGCATAACTGAGCCAGATAAATTGAAACGGAAGAATACGAGACGTACAACAAAGTATAAAAAACCAAAAACGAGTAAATATAAATTTACGGGTAAAAAATAGAAATATTCTTTTAGAAAACAGCTCTAAACGGAAAAATTACTGATTGAGTAGATGTCATCTTCGTCAGTTTCATCTGGTGCCGCTGGAGTGACTGGATCACTAGAAATTTGAGTAGTATTTGGAAATACGATCATAACCTTTTCAGGAGTTTCTTGTGTTGATACAGCGTCAATTTCTACAGTATCTTCCTGTTGATCAGAAGCTACGATTTGTTGTGCTTCATATGAAGCTAGTGAATCGACCAAATGGGTCAAATCTTCTGGAGAGAAGAATTCTATTGAGAGGCGCCCTCCTTCTGCATTGGCTTCAATAATGACGCGTGTACCAAGCTGTTCAGTAAGTGATTTCTCAAGGTTAACCATCTCAGGTGACTTACGATGATACTTACGCACACGCTCTTGAGCAATCGAGCGCGCTATGCGCTCAGCAGCACGCACTGACAAACGTTTAAGGATAATCTCCTTAAAGAGTGCCTCACGCTCTTCAAGATGTTTATTTAATGCGAGTAAAGCACGCGCATGACCTTCGCTAATCTCTTTCCCCACAATGGCATTTTGCATATCATCAGGGAGAGAAAGTAGTCGAAGCGAGTTTGAAACATACTCGCGACTTTTCCCAATTTTTGCGGCAGTTTCAATATGTGAAATGCCAAATTCTTTAATGAGTTGTTGAAGAGCTTTTGCCCGATCAATGGCATTTAGATCCTCCCGCTGAAGATTTTCAACAATAGCGAGTTCAAGTTTAGTGAGATTAGACTCACCTTCACGGATAACAACTGGCACCTGTTTAAGATCAATAAGTTTACTTGCCCGCAAACGACGTTCTCCAGCAATGAGTTCATAGTGCGTTTCCAAACCACCATCTGGTTTTTCTACCTCACTTCTCGTTACCGTAAGCGGTTGCAAGAGTCCGTACTGACGAATACTTTCCGCAAGTGACTTTAGTCCAGCCTCACCGAATTCACGGCGTGGTTGGTATGGGTTTGCTTCAATTCTATCGGTATCAATCCAAAAAACTGAATCATATCTTGTCGGAACATAGCGGGCTTCATCAGTCATTAAAATGATTTTACCATGTTCGTACAATTATTTTTAGAATAAATATTCCCCCGCTCTTCAAAAAAAAGAAGCGGTGAAATTCAGGTGTAGAAATGCTACTGTACGCATCAGAGCCGGGATGGCGGAATGGTAGACGCGATGGATTCAAAACCCATTGTCGCAAGACATGAGAGTTCGAGTCTCTCTCCCGGCACCAGAATAGAAAGTCCGCCAAGGGAGGGCTTTCCAAAACTAGTGTGAGGCGAAAAACATGGTGTATACGCATTCACTCCACTTCTTTCATGATATTTTTTATTAGGTATCGCTATGGTACTATCGCGCACAATGGCTATTACTATTCTCTGCGTCATCGGTCCAACCGCTTCTGGTAAGTCCTCACGAGCTATTATTGAGGCAAAAAAACGTGGTGGAGAAGTTATTTCGGTTGATTCACGACAAGTATATCGAGGTCTTGATATCGGAACTGAAAAAATAACTCTAGAAGAAATGGGAGGTATTCCTCACCATCTTATAGATATTCGCGAGCCAAATAATCCATACTCTGCTGGAGATTTTGTACAAGATGCTACACAACTTATTGAGGAAATTAATACACGAGGCAAATTACCAATACTTGCCGGTGGTTCGCATTTTTATTTTGATGCGCTTTTAAATGGACTCCCTTTTGAGACCCCTCCTAATCCTTCACTCCGCACTGAACTTGAAAATCTTAAAAATGAAGAACTTTTCGAGCGCATTAAAAATACTGATCCAAAGCGCGCTATGGTTCTCGATCCAAAGAATCGACGAAGACTTATTCGGGCACTTGAAATAATTGCTATACGTGGAAATGTACCCCCACGAGATTCGCAAAAGAATCCCGCATATATCGTTGAATGGATTATTATTAATCCTTCTAAAGAGGAACTTCGCGCGCGTATTGATACTCGCCTCGCTACTGCATTTTCTCGAGGTCTTATTGAAGAAGTACGCACGGTACAAAAAAAAGTTGGTAACGAGCGCCTTAACGAACTTGGACTTGAGTATCGTATTATCGGAGAATTCTTGCGTGATGAACGAACTAAGGAATCTCTTCTTTCTGTTCTCTCAGCAAAGCTTTGGCAATACGCGCGCCGTCAAAAAGCATGGATACGTAAATTACAGGCTAGCAACATTGCCTGAACTATTTGTTAAATTTAAGATTTTACATTAAGTCCAGAACCTGAGAGACAGTTAGGAGCGCCATTGGAACTTATGATGGCGTACCAAGCTTCACCAAATGGTTTTCCGTTATTTGCAGTAAGAGTCACCATAATAGCGTCAACGATAAGCCAAGCGGCAAGAGCTATGACAATACCGATAATCGTATTTAAAATAATGCTTTTTGCCTTACTCATATCACCAGCCGATGTTGGGTTCACTACCATCAAAAATCCTGCGTAAGCAATAGTTATTGGTGCTATAAATATAACGGCAATGGTGAGCACAAAACTTATAATGCGGTTGATAACCGTCATGAGCATGCCCCAACCCGCGGCACACTGACTAGAAGCCGTTGGAATGATAGGTCCAAAAAACGGTATGGCTGCATGTGCGACAAATGGCAACGAAAACGAACCTGCCAAAAAAAGGAGTACAAACAAAGGGAGACGAAATCGCATACGTATATTATACCTTGAGGTCAAGAAGTATAACGAGGCTTTCCCCACAGTCCTGTATCTGTTATCGTTCATCCGTTGGGGTCCATAGGCTCAACGGTAAACCGCCGGTCTCCAAAACCGGTTTTGCAGGTTCGAATCCTGCTGGACCCGCCAATGTATACAAACTATCAATTAATGAAATAAAAAATCGCCTAAATGGGCGATTTTTTATTTCATTAAGAAAAGCTATTTTTGTTAAATTATTTTTTAGCTTCTTTAAAAATTACTCGCTTGCGTAATGTGGGATCAAACTTTATAAGTTCAATCTTACGTTCAACATGCTTTTTATTCTTATGAGTCCACATAACATGCTTCGATTTTGTTGATTTCAACTTGATGATACGATCTTGTGACATGGGAGAAATCTAACAGATAGAAGGCTCCCCCGCAAGCGCGCCAAGTGAGGAGGAAGAGCTAAAAAGCACAAATGACAGAGAATACTATGCAGTAGCTACTTTAGCCCGCGATGCTCGACGAGCACGTTTTCTTACAACGAAATGTGGTTCGCTGTTCTTAATGGACACAGTAACCGTAGCACCTTCCATAATACCCTGCGCAACCATCATACTGGCAAGAGGGGTAAGAATAGCATCTTGAATTGTGCGCCGTAATGGGCGTGCGCCGTATTGAGGATTGTAGCCTTTCTCAGCAAGCCACGTACGAACTTCTGGCAAAATAGTGAGAGCAATCCTCTTTTCTGCGAGTCGAGTTACCACTTCCTCGACTTGTTGTTCAACTATGCGTGAGAGAGCTTCCTTAGTAAGGATGTCGAAAATAATAATGTCATCAAGGCGATTGAGAAACTCTGGACGGAAGTGTTCTTTGAGTGCACCCATAACTTTTTCCTTTGTCTCCTCATATCGCGTTGCGTCAGTTGCATCAGCATTTCCAAAACCAATGTTCGCGAGACGATCGATGTATTCCCCACCAAGATTGCTAGTCAATACGATAATCGTATTCTTGAAATTAACTTTACGACCTTTGCCATCAGTAAGATTACCAGAGTCGAGAACTTGTAGAAGAATATTAAACACTTCCGGATGAGCTTTTTCAATTTCATCGAAAAGAATGACCGCATACGGACGATGACGAATACGTTCGGTAAGCGTGCCACTCTCTTCGTAACCTACATACCCTGGGGGTGCTCCTATAAGTTTTGCCACCGAGTGTTTTTCCATAAATTCACTCATATCAACACGCACTAATGCTTCTTTGTCGTTAAACATGAATTCAGCGAGACGACGTGAAAGTTCTGTTTTACCAACACCAGTTGGACCAAGGAAAAGAAAAGAACCAATAGGGCGATTTGGATCACTGATACCAACACGTGAACGCTTCACTGAATCGGTCACTTTCTTTACTGCGGTGTCTTGCCCAATAATGGCGCTTTTAAGTGCCTCTTCCATGCGCGCGAGCTTTACTGTTTCTTCTTCAAGCATTTTTGAAACAGGGATACCTGTCCAACGTGCAACGACATTCGCGATATCCTGTTCAGTCACTTCCTCATTCAAAATGCGACGTGATTTTTGTAATGTCTTTAAACGCTTTAATTTCTGTTCAAGACTTTTCTGTAAGTGTGGAATCTTTCCGTAACGAATTTCTGCTGCTGTACCAAGATCAGCAATAGTTTCAGCATTATCTGCTTTTGATTTCAGTGCTTCCATTTCTTTTTTCGCAGAGCGAATCCCTTCAAGTACCTCTTTCTCATTCTTCCATTTAAGCTCAAGCTCTGAGGTTTTTTCACGCAAATCAGCAATCTCAGCATTGATAGTTTTAATGCGATTCTTAATTTCTTTTGTATTTTCTCCCTTAAGATCCTTTTGAAGAGCTTGGTGTTCAATTTCAAGACGGCGAATATGGCGGTCGGTCTCTTCAAGTAGAGGTGGCTTATTTTCAAGTGCAATACGCAGACCTGATGCGGCTTCATCAATGAGATCAATAGACTTATCTGGTAAGAACCGGTCACTAATGTAACGCGCTGATAGTTCTACGGCAGCAACTATTGCACCGTCTGTAATCCGTACCCCATGGAAAAGTTCATATTTATCACGCAGTCCACGCAAGATGGCAATACCATCTCGAATGGTTGGCTCCTGCACGAATACCGATTGAAAACGGCGAGTAAGAGCGGCATCTTTTTCAATATATTTCTGATATTCCTTCAGAGTTGTCGCACCAATAATGCGAATTTCACCACGAGAAAGTGCTGGCTTTAACATATTTGAAGCATCCATAGCACCGTCAGCTGCACCCGCACCTACGAGTGTGTGTAGTTCATCCACAAAGAGAATGACTTTACCTTCTGCACGTTCGACTTCCTTCATTACATTCTTCATTCGTTCTTCAAACTCACCACGGTATTTAGTACCAGCAATCATGAGTCCTAGATCAAGTGAGAGAAGTTCCTTATTCTTAAGTGATTCCGGTACGTCACCAGTAGCCATACGTGCTGAAAGACCTTCTGCAATAGCAGTCTTACCAACACCCGCTTCCCCAATAATGACAGGATTATTTTTTGTGCGACGGGCGAGAATTTGAATAACTCGACTGATCTCTTTATCACGCCCAATAACGGGATCTAATTTATTTTCTGAAGCAAGTTTTGTAAGATTACGTGTGTACTTGGCAAGTGCACGAAAGCGTTTTGGCTCACCGATTCCTCCATCCTTGGAAGATTTTAGTTCTTTCAATATGGAGACTGCCATATCACGATTTATGGAGAAACGTGCAAGAATATCCACCGCTGACCCAGGATGCTCAATAATAGCAAGAAAAAGATGCTCGGTTCCAACAAAAGTATCATTCATGCGCGCTGCAATCTTTCCTGAAGCTTCAAGTGCTTGAGCGAGGTCTGGCGTAAGATAAATTTGATAAGACGGAGAAAGAGTCGAAGCAGACTCTGGTGCCTCAAGATGCTCCAACACTGCATCAGCAAGCATAATAGTATCAACCTCCATACGATCGAGAATTGAAAAAACAAGAGACTCTTCTTGCAGGACAAGCGCGGCAAGTAGATGCAGTGGCGAGACGTGATTCTGACCACGTTCAATAGCAAGCTCGTGTGCACGACGAACAGATTCTTTTGCTTTAGTGGTGAAATTGTTGAAAGGAGGCATAAATTATAAGTGTAGTGAAAGGATAGACGAGTCTACCCCATAACTATATATTACGAATGTGGGGTCGTTGTTGCAACAGAAGTCGTTGCAACAAGAAGTGTCTCTATTTTATCTGCTGAAATAAGAATACCCGACTTTGCACCATCTGATATACCTATAAGATTCCCAAAAAGGTCTACTGCAGCGCTACCAGCGCCAATATTTGGGAGTGTGGTGAAAATAGTAGCATCATTCACACGCGAAACAATGCCCGTTGATGCTGAACCATCTGTAGAAATCGCGAGAGCAGTCTCACCAAGACTGAGGTTTGTAGAGGTGATGAGAGTAGGACTTGAAACTTTTGGTAGTTTTGCATCATCTGCAAATCCATAAATAATGAGTCCATCACCCTTGTGTGACAATGACGCTGCAATAATAGAATTATCAGCAAATTTTATAGTCACCTCTTTAGGTAACGTATCTTTAGCATTAGAAGTAGTAATGACGGCGCGAGCTTTAGAAAGGAACGTCCCAAGAGCAATGGCCGGAGTCGAAGTCCCTGCATCCAAACTATAAAGGGAAACGATTCGAGAAGCATCCATGCCTATAGCTGTTGTGACAAGATCTTGATTCGATGGTGCTGGTGCAGAAACAACGATGGCTGGAGCTGCTTTTGCAACTGTTTCAACAGTGCGCTCCACAACACGATTTACTGTTTGAGTCACAAATGGTGGTGCTTGATCGAGAAGCGATACTGTGAGAATTCCTGTGGCAACAGAAGTCACAAAGTTCACAAGAATTGTGAGAAGTATAAGTTGAGATTTCGAAAGTTCCTCGATGTTCATATCTCTTATGATGCTACTTTGCGCTATCTGTGTCAATAAAAGCGACTGCACCTTTTAAGGCTTTAACAAATTTTTTGAGTTCACGAAGCGATGTACTCGGACCCCAAGAAATACGAAGAGTCGCGCGAGCTCGCTCAGTATCGCGCGTGAGAGCAAAAATAGCGCGAGAACCTTCTTCTGAATCTGTTTCGCAGGCACTTCTCGTCGAGACGGCAAACCCTACTTCGTCAAGAAGAGCTACAAGATAATCTGTATCACGTCCTATGAGTGAGATATTTAAGATATGTGGTGCTTGATTCTTTCCTTCATACACCAAGAGGTTTGGTATGGATGAAAGTAGTTCGATAAGTTTGATTCGCGTGCGGTTCGCGCGCATTCTGAAAGATGTTCGATTAATTGTTACTACGGTAAGAGCTTCTGAAAATTTATTAATTGCTACGACATTTTCTGTTCCACTTCTCAATCCTCGTTCCTGCCCTCCTCCTAAATATAAAGGCATTATTGGAATTGTTCGATGAGCAATGAGGCATCCTGCCCCTCGCGCACCAAGTTTTCCTCCGTCAAGCGTCATGATATCTGCACCAAAATGAGAGCGTGTTATTTTTTCAGTAAAAGGTGCTTGGCTCGCATCTACGTGGAGAAATACCTGTGAGTTGCCTTTCTTAGTCATTGCGTCAAGAACAGTACGCACTTCACGTGTATTCCATATCACTCCTGTTTCTCCACAAACGGCGTCCATAGCAATAAGTACTGTTTCCGGTCGTAACATATTTTGAAGTGTATTCGTATCAACACGCCCATCTATAATAGGGAGCGGTTCAATGTGTACACCGAGTTTTTTCGCTTGCTTCATATTTTCCACTATTGAGGCGTGCGCACTCGGAAGATAAAGCATGTGTGTCTCTGGCTTTGCAAGTCCTAAAATAGCAAGTGCATTAGCTTCAGTTGCACTGCTCGTAAAAATAATGTCATCTGATTTCACTTCAACAAGCCGAGCAAGTTTTGTCCGAGCGTGTTCAAGAATATTTTTCTGTATACGTCCTTCTGTGTGCGGTGAAGATGGATTACCTATTACCCCAGAGGCAAAATCAAGATAAATTCTTTTTTTCCGAAACATAGTATCCATTCTACTTTACTTAGTACCACTCCCGCTACTTTTATTAAAAATAAGATTAGTAACAACTGATATAGGTTGCAACTACACACTTTTTGTGATGAAATGGTGACACTATGGCTAAGACCGCGCGGCCGCCTGTCATCGCGGTGATGGGCCACATAGACCACGGAAAATCCTCACTTTTGGATTATATTCGAAAAACTCATGTTGTAGCTGATGAAGCGGGTGGCATTACTCAACATGTCTCTGCTTATATTGCTGAACACAACGGTCGCACTGCTACCTTCCTCGATACGCCAGGACATGAAGCATTTAAGGCGCTGCGCGCCCGCGGTGCCTCCGCTGCTGATATAGCGATACTTGTCATTGCTGCAGATGAGGGTGTCATGCCACAAACAGTAGGCTCACTTAATGCTATTAAGGAATCCGATATCCCCTATATAATAGCTATAACAAAAATTGATAAGAATAATGCAGATATAGAACGTACGAAACACTCAATACTCGAACATGAAATGTATCTTGAAGGCCTTGGTGGCACCATTGCTTATGTACCTATTTCTTCTAAAACTGGTGAAGGCATTTCTGAGCTTCTTGACCTCGTTCTTCTTACTGCCGATCTTGCAGATCTCACTGCTGATCCAGACATTTCAGCGACTGGATTTGTACTCGAATCAACCATGGATCCAAAACATGGCACTTCGGCAACTCTTATTATAAAAAATGGCACACTTGTCACTGGAAATTTTGTAGTTACAAATAATGCTTATGCTCCCGTACGTTTTATTGAAGATTTTGCAGGTACCCGTATTAAAAGTGCTGGACCATCTGTTCCCGTGCATATCTCTGGATTCAATTCTCTACCTGAAGCAGGCGCACTCTTTTCAGTTGTACCAGTCAAAAAAGAAGCTGAAAAACTTGCCTGCGAATGCGCACGAACACATCCAGCAACCCCACAAGCAAAACCTCAGGTTAATGGAATAAAAGAAATCCCTCTTATTGTGAAAGCAGATGTTGCTGGAAGCGTGGACGCTATCGTGCATGAACTCGCAAAAATAACTCACGAACGTTCTGCCATACATATCATCGCTTCAGGAGTTGGAAATATTTCAGAGAATGATGTAAAAACAGCCTCCGCAAGCAATGCAACTATTATTGGATTCAATGTTGAAATTGATGCTACGGCTCGTACTCTTGCTGAACGTGATAACGTCATTATCGAATTATTCACAATAATTTATAAACTTACTAAGAGAGTTTCTGAAATTCTTTTAGCAGGTACCCCAAGTATTGAAATCGAACAGGAACTTGGTCGTGCGAAAGTATTAAAAATATTTTCAACAAGTACAAAGAAACAAGTGCTTGGTGCTCAATTATTGTCTGGTACGTTTGTTGTCGGAAATATAATAAAAATTATACGCAAAGAAGAAGAGATTGCTCGTGGCAGTATTGAGAATCTGCAACAAACACGAACCAATGTGAAAGAAATAAATACTGAAGGAGAATTTGGTATGGAAATACTTTTGAAAGAAGGTTCCCTGCCAGGTGACACACTTATAGCTTTTACTATGATTCAATCATGAGCATGCATACCGAACGTGCAGCAAGTGTTATTTCTCGCCTTGCCGCTGAGTTTATTACGCGTGAGGCTGGCAATGATTCAATTATCACCGTAACGCGGACTATTCCAAACTCACGTGGTGATCGTTATACGGTATTCATAAGTGTTCTCCCAGATGAGAAAGCTCGCCCTGCGGTCTCATTTCTCGCTCGTCAACGTGGCGCTTTCTCAGATTATCTGAAAGCACATGCGCGTTTACGCCCACTTCCCCGCATTGAATTCCTGCTTGATGATGGAGAAAAGAATCGTCAAAGACTAGACGAACTCACAAAAGAAATAGAAATATAGGACTCCACGTTTAAGTTCTGGTATTATTCAAAGACAGGCCCGATGGTGAAGCGGTAACACAGCGGTCTGCAAAACCGCTACGCGCGGGTTCGATTCCCGCTCGGGCCTCCCGTGTACATTACACACACAATAGCCGAGGTGGCGAAATGGTAGACGCATCGGGCTTAAAACCCGAAGAGGGCCTAAAAATTCTCGTGTGGGTTCGAGTCCCACCCTCGGCACAGATTGAGACTATATTAATAAGAGTGGTATTTGGCAGATAAAGGAAATATAAAAAGTTATGAGTGGTTCGCTCTGTGATACTGTTTCTACATGAATCAGAATACTGAAGCAGATTTGGGTGAGACATTGGGAGAACTGGATAATGGCATAAAATTTGAAGAGGAAGAGACATATACACGACAATCCTATCAAGGATCAGTTACTCCTAAAGCCATTAAGTGGACCATTAAATATTCAGGTGGGCTAGTTAAAAATGAAAAACAGGCAAATTATGTTTTGCTTACTTTTGTGGTACTAGCAATCGCTGTCTCTTCATTTTTATTCTTTGGTGGTAGCAATGGAAAAGTAGAAATCAAAGCACCTGTAGGTAATAAAGTAATTTATTCTCCCAAT
>QIHK01000069.1 GCA_003230945.1 Candidatus Kaiserbacteria bacterium | reverse complement strand
GCAATAACACTCTGAATTTTACTTGAGGCTAGTGCATCAGCATCTTCAAAAGTAAGGTACTGTCCTTTTTTGAAAAGAGTTGTTCCATCTTGATCTTTAGCATCTTCTGCAAGTACACGACCCACGAGTAGATCAGCATAATTAATTTCGATACCAGAGGCACTCAAACGGTTGATACTTATACCGCGTTTTGTACCGCAATCATTCTCGACAATGATAGAATCCTGAGCAACATCAAAGAGACGACGGGTGAGGTAACCAGCTTTCGCGGTACCGAGCGCAGTGTCAGCAAGGCCTTTTCGTGAACCATGCGTACTCATGAAATACTCGACTGGATTAAGCCCTTCAATCATTGACGAGATAATTGGTATTTCAATGGTCTCTCCGGCAGTATTTTGAATAAGTCCTTTCATGCCAACCATCTGAGAAAGATTACCCATGCTTCCGCGTGAACCTGAATTGATGATGTCATACACTGGACTTTTTGGATCAAGATTTTTTTCAATAAGTTTTTCCACTTCTTGTTTACAACCTTGCCAAATTTCAATTGCCATACGTCGCTTTTCTTCTTCAGACAATAAACCTTCACGGAAATCAGACTCAATTTTCAAGACCTTTTCTTGAGCAGTAGCAACAACCTTTCCCTTTCCGTCTGGAACACTCACGTCACTTACTGACCAAGTAATACCGGATTTTGTCGCATAGTCGAATCCGAATTTTTTAATACGATTTACGATATCTGGAATAGCATCAAGACCATAAATTGTAATACAGTCGTTCACAATGCGTCCAAGCACTCTCTTCGTAATCGCATCATTCACGAACGAATAGTCTATTGGAAGAACTGTGTTAAATAGAAGACGCCCAACAGTTGTTTCAAATGATTTCCCTTCGAAATGTGCATACTTCGGCTTGTCTGATATTGACATAACATTAATTTTTGCGCGCATATCAATTGCGTCATAGTCATAAGCAAGGATTGCTGCATTTGGTGAAGCAAAGTATTGTCCTTCACCTTTCATGCCTTCGAGAGCCTTGGTAAGCCAATACACTCCCAACGAAATATCATGCGAAGTTGCAATTACTGGCGCACCGCTCCCCGGTTTCAAGATATTTTTATTTGC
Source organism: Candidatus Kaiserbacteria bacterium (assembly GCA_003230945.1). Classification (GTDB taxonomy): domain Bacteria; phylum Patescibacteriota; class Minisyncoccia; order Phycocordibacterales; family Phycocordibacteraceae; genus C7867-001. Next base: position 10,019 of record QIHK01000069.1, on the reverse strand, counting down.
GCTCATAATATTCTTTGCTTCCCATTGTGCTTCTTCAGAAAGAGGTACATGTACCGCCATCTGATCGCCGTCAAAGTCAGCATTGAATGCCGGACATACGAGCGGATGAAGACGAATGGCGTCTCCCTCAATAAGGCGCGGACGAAAAGCCTGAATACCCTGACGATGAAGAGTTGGTGCGCGGTTCAGAAGTACATATTTACCTTTAATAGCTTCTTCGAGAATCTCCCATACTTCCGATACCCCGTCCTCAATGAGACGTCCAGCACCACGGATATTAAATGCCATTTCACTTGCGAGAAGTCCAGCGATGACAAATGGACGAAAGAGTTCAAGTGCCATATGTTTTGGTAGACCACATTCATCGAGTTCAAGATCCGGACCTACCACAATGACTGAACGACCTGAATAATCAACACGTTTACCAAGAAGGTTCTGACGGAAATAGCCTTGTTTACCTTTCAGATAATCAGCAAGTGATTTAAGCGGACGACGTTGTGCGGGTGTCATAGCGCCAGCTGAGGCACCCCCCTTCCTTATGGAGTTATCAAGGAGTGCGTCGACTGCTTCTTGCAAGATACGTTTCTCATTACGCAAAATGACTTCTGGCGCATGGATGTCAATAAGTTTCTTGAGGCGGTTATTACGGTTAATAACTCGACGGTAAAGATCATTCACATCTGAAGTCGCGTGTCGGCCACCTTCAAGAGCAACCATTGGGCGAAGTGCTGGCGGAATGACAGGAATACGTGTGAGGAAAAGCCATTCTGGACGAATACCAGCTGAAATCATACCTGCAAGAAGTGAGAGGCGTTTTGCGAGCTTTGTGCGCTCAGCAACGCCAGCATGTTCATAGCGAGCAGAAAGTTCCGCTTCAAGTTTTTTTAGATCAAGTGAACAAAAAATATCGTAGATAGCTTCGGCACCGATACGTGCTTCAAAGAGACCTCCATACTTCACTGAGTAACGATGGTATTCCATCTCGTCAAGGACTTTTCCGACAATGACTGCTTCAATCTCTTTCTTAGTAATTGTCATCTTCTCCTTAAGAGCTTCGCGCTCCTTATCATCTTGTGTATTCTTATACTTAGATTTGTATTCACTCTCAAGTTCAGCAAGAAGACGTTTCTTCTCTTCTTCGGTAATTTTGGTAACGATATAACCAGCAAAATAGACAACCTTTTCTATATCAGATGCCGTGGTACCGAGAATGAGCGCCATACGACTCGGCACACTACGCAAAAACCAAATATGCGCGACTGGCGTACAGAGCTCTATGTGACCCATACGTTCACGACGTACGATGCTCCGTGTAATTTCAACACCACACTTGTCACAAATGATGCCTTTATAACGAATACCTTTATATTTTCCGCAATAACACTCATAGTCCTTTTCTGGGCCAAAGATTTTTTCATCGAAGAGGCCGTGCTTTTCCGAGCGCTGGGTACGATAATTGATAGTTTCTGGTTTTGTAATTTCGCCCGAAGACCACTCAAGAATACGCTCTGGTGACGCGAAGGTAAGAGAGAGTGCGTTCCATTGATCTTTCGACGAAAATAGTTTACGTGGGGTGAATGCCATAGTTCAAGAAGAAAAAGTAATAAAAGCTATGCTTCCGGTTTTTCGGGAAGATTAAGTGGTTGCACATCAAGTGCAAGACCGCGAATTTGATTCGTAAGCACCGAGAATGAAGCCGGCGTGCCGGTGTGACTGATATGATCGCCTTTTACAATGGCATCAAAGGCAGCAGAGCGACCTTGTATATCATCAGATTTAATTGTAAGCATTTCCCGCAAAGTATAAGCGGCTCCATATCCAAGAAGCGCCCATACTTCCATCTCTCCAAAGCGTTGGCCACCATTTTGAGCCTTGCCACCAAGTGGTTGCTGGGTAATAAGTGAGTACGGGCCAATGCTACGCATGTGGATTTTATCTTCCACCATGTGATGCAATTTAAGAATGTACATATAGCCAACAGCAACTTCCTGTGCAAATGCATCACCACTTTGTCCATCATAAAGTTGCATCTTTCCACTTCTCGAGAATCCTGCAGTTTCAAGCTCATCTCGAATTTCATCAACGGTCGCTCCAGCAAATGGAGGAACTATTGCTTGATAACCGAGCGCATTGGCAGCAAGACCGAGGTGCAATTCAAGAATCTGACCGAGGTTCATACGACTTGGTACACCCAGTGGAGTAAGAATGACGTCAACTGGATTCCCGTCTTTGTCGTATGGCATATCCTCTACAGGAAGCACACGCGAGATGACCCCTTTATTACCATGGCGACCAGCAAGCTTATCGCCCACTGATACATTACGTACCTGCGCAACCGTGACAACAATTTTCTTTATAATGCCACTGTCAAGTTGATCACCGTGCTCGCGAGAGAAGACACGCACACCGATAACACGTCCACGTTTCCCTCCTCCCATACGTAACGATGTGTCTTTAACATCTTTTGCTTTATCACCAAAAATGGAACGCAAGAGGCGTTCTTCTGGCGTAAGCTGAGTCTCACCTTTTGGTGTTACTTTCCCGACAAGTATGTCCCCAGTGCGCACTTCGGCACCAATTCGAATAACACCTTCTTCATCGAGATTTTTAAGACGGAGTTCACCAACATTTGGGATATCATGTGTCGTTGTTTCCGGACCAAGCTTAGTATCGCGTACAACCGCATCAAAATCTTCGATATGTACACTTGTAAACTTTGCTTCCTGCACAAGACGTTCAGAAATAATAATAGCGTCTTCATAGTTCGCACCATTCCAACTCATAAAGGCAACACGAGCATTTTGACCAAGTGCGAGTTGCCCGTTGTTGGTTGAAGAGTTATCGGCGAGGACTTCACTCTTTTTAACTTTGTCACCCATACGTACAGACGGACGTTGCATAAAAGCTGAGTTTTGGTTGGTTTGAGTGAGACCTTGCAGAGGGTAATCTGTCTTTTTCCCCTCTTTACCAGTAACCGTAATTGAACGAGCATCAACATACGTCACTTCTCCGGCCTCTTCTGCAATAACAAGCCGTCCAGTGCTTTTTGCAGCATGAGTTTCAATACCAGTGGCCACAAGCGGTTCCTCTGGTATAAGAATCGGAGTCGCTTGTTTCTGCATGTTTGAACCCATAAGTGCGCGGTTTGCATCATCATGACCCACAAATGGAATCATATTCGTTGCTATAGAAAACATTTGATATGTAGACGAATCGATAAGGGTCACTTCATTTTTAGGCACAATAGCTGGTTCACCTTTGCGACGCACCTCTACCAAATCGGGCACAATCATGCCTTTGTCATCAACCTTCGTTGCGCCGTGTGCAACAGTTTCAGACTCTTCTTCAAGTGCATTAATATAAACAACCTCATCAGTCAGTTTGCCTTTTTTCACCCTTACATATGGTGTTTCAAGCACACCGTAATCGTTGGTATGCGCATATATCGCGAGGCGTAGAATGAGCCCAATATTCTGACCTTCTGGTGTGTGAATCGGGCAAAGTCTCCCATAGTGTGATGGGTGTACATCACGTACTTCAAAACCAGCACGTTCACGTGTTAAGCCACCCGGACCGAGTGCAGAAAGAGTACGCATATTCTCAAGTTCAGAAAGAATATTCTGCTGATCCATAAACTGCGAAAGTTGGTTTGCGGTAAAGAATTCACGAACGGCTGCTTGAAATGGTCGTGGATTTATAAGAGCGACTGGAAGGGTTGTTTCACTTTCAATCGTACTCATACGATCGCGAGTATTGCGCTTCATGCGACTCATACCAACACGCATGCGTGTTTGCAATAATTCGCCAACAAAACGTACTCGACGAAAACCGAGGTGATCAATGTCATCCGGTGTGGCATCCGGTGTGGCATTTAAATGCGCTATTTCATTAACGATATTAGTTAGATCAAGAAGTGAAAGAGTACGTTTTTTGAGAGCACCTGGAGTTGTAGGAAGTCCAAATCGTGCATTCAGTCGATGACGACCAACTTTGGAAAGATCATAACGTTCCGATAAGAAAAGTGACTGAACGAAATTCTTTGCATTTTCTGGAGTAGCGAGATCACCATCACGCATACGACGATGAATTTCAACATATGCTTCTTCAACAGTTTTTACTTCATCATGAGCGAGCGTCGCTTGAATTGCCGAAAGAGAGGAATCATTTTTAACAAAATGTTTGAGCATAGATTCACCGACTCCTGCACCAAAGACAGTGAGAAGTTGTGTGATGGGAAATTTTCGCTTACGGTCAATCTTCACGAAAATTGCTCCATCTGCCTCTGAGCTAATTTCAATCCATACTCCGCGAGATGGAAGAATCTTCGCACCAAAGAATTGCTTACCTCGAATAAGTTCTGAGGTAAAAAAGGCGCCGAATGAACGAGCAAGCTGTGGCACAATAGCTCGTTCAACACCTGAGACAATGAATGAACCATGCGGTGTCATCATTGGTATATCCGCGAGAAAAATTTCCTGACTCTTTTCAGAACCAAAAGTCTTATTTATAAGCTTCACACGCACTTTTACTGGTGCTTCATAGGTGAGTATATTATCTCGTGCGTATGCCTCATCATATTTAGGTTCACCAATTTCAAATTCCTCAAAGATAAGATCAAATTTCTTTCCAGAATAATCAGAAATTGGAGAGAACTCATTAAGCAATTCTTTAAGCCCATTTTTTATAAGCCAATTAAATGAACTTCGTTGGTGACTCACCAAATCAGGAAACGGCACTGATGGAGAACGATAGGCGCCAAACGTCTTCTGAATTTTTTCTTTTTTCGACATGTGGAATTGACGTGAAATAATAAACTAACTTGCTTCCAGTGTGTATCTTGAACAAAAATACAAGGTATCTATTCTTATCCTTTAGTTCGCGTAATAGTAGAAAATATATAAATGCGAGCGCGCGGACAAAATCCGCTCTCGCTTTTGCGTTCTATTCAATTCCCATATGTTTTTCCGCCCTCCGTAACTCATTCGTATCTGATGCACAGAGAATACCAGCCTACTCCGACAAGCGCAAGCCCTCTTAACCTATATAGTGAGTTTCAAGGAGAGAGCACAACAACTCTATCTAAAGGTAGATTATATCCATGACAAAATCACATACAAATTATGTGTATTATTTCATTTATTTTTTCTTTCTCCATGCATCGATATTTGCATGATGCCCTGTACGAAGTACCACCGGAACTTTATATTTTTTCTTCCCATATTCGATAGTTTCTGGACGAGTGTAGACAGCACTCGAAGCGATACGACGTTCTTCTACAGATATATCTTTACCGAGTACACCTGGAATACGGCGCGTTATTGCGTCGACAATGGCAAGCGCCGGTACCTCAGCTCCTGTGTATACCGCCTCACCTACTGAAAATTCTTTTACCGTGCCGAGTGTTTTCATAATTTTCTTCGCCCGTTCATCAATACCTTCATAACGACCGCAAACAAGTATAATCTTGTCATAGGCAAGAAGTGCGTCTGCGTCTTTGTTCGTAAACTGTTTTGCGCTTGGACTGAACCATATAATAATTGGCTTTTTATATACTGACTTTGTAGAACGGTATCTACGACCAACAGCTTTTTGAACTGCCTTCACGATAGGCATTGCCTGCATGACCATGCCCGGCCCGCCACCGTATGGGCGTTCATCTACTTTCCCCCATTTGTTGGATACAAAATCACGTGGATTTTTATATGAAATCGATATTTTCTTTTGCGAGCGTGCTCGTCCTAAAATTGATACCCGTAAGTATGCATCACAAGCTTCTTCAAAAAGAGTTATGAAATGAAATCGCAACATAACTTTTAAATAAAATGATTAGAAATAAATAAGAACTATCCTTCAAGATCATCGATGATTTCATCGACTGATTTAAATTCTTGTTCGCGTTTTCCTCCTACTGGCTCATTTATTTTAAGATTTACACGAGCATTACCTTTCATACCAACAACGCGAAGAAGAATACGAAGTGCTTCAGCTGTCTTACCGCTCTTGCCAATAATCTTCCCCATATCCTCAGAATGCACAGTGAGGGTAAGCAAAACGCCCATCTGATCGATAGTACGTGTAGTCTCAACTGCTTCCGGATGATCGACAAGTGCCTTCACGGCGTATTCGAGAAATGCTTGGTCTGGTTCCATATATAGATTCTAGCAGAGCAATCCGTTACGTGAGTATCTTCTCTGTCTATGTTGCTGGAGATTCCTTAGCTTGTGTAGCTTCAGATGTATCCGATACCGTTTCTTTAGGTGCAGGAGTACTTTCCGGCGTAGCTTCGGCAACTGGTTCAGTAGTTGAAGGAGCACTTTCCTCTTTCGGAGTTTCGGTAGTAGGAGCCGTTTTAGCAGTTTCTTCCGAAGTGCTCTCTTGGGTAGTTTTAGTTTCCTCTTCCTCCTTTTTCTGAACTGTCTTCTTTGGAAGCACATTAATTTTCTTTCCCTCAATAACCCCTTGGGCAAGAAGAAGGTTATGAACTGAGTCGGTGGCTTGTGCCCCTTGTGAGAGCCAATACTTTACACGATCAGCTTTAAGGGTAACGGCCTTTGTTTTCGGATTGTAAGTACCTAATTGTTCAGTAACGCGACCCGACTTAGCGGCACGCGCTTTTTCAAGCAAGGAAATACGAAATGCAGGGTCATTTTTCCGGCCAATGCGTTGGAAACGTATCATCAACATATTGGCAGTACCTTAACAGAATAGCCCCAAAACTGCAATAAATAACTACTGTATTTTGTGAAAATTCTAGCGAACCTTTCTTAATCTGTTAAAGTGAAATGAATGACAGAAGAAACATACGAAGGACCAATTACGATGACCCAGAAAGGCATCGGGTTTTTCTCTATCGAAGGACAGGCTGAGGATCTTCTTATTCCCCCTGAAGCAACGAATCACGCTCTCCATGGTGACGTAGTGAAAGTAGTATCTACCGGTATATACCGCGATTCAAGTGGACGCATGCCACCTAGAGCTTCTGGGAAAGTAGTGGAGATACTCTCTCGCGCTCATAAAACATTCGTGGGAACTCTCTTGGAGAGCGATGGGCATTTTGGTATTGAACCGGATTACAAGAAAATGTATCTCCCTGTTGAAATTAGAGATACCAACCATGCTGAGCTCGGTTACAAGGTTCTTGTTCGTGTGAAGGGGTGGGCTGATGGAGCTGAAGCCCCTTGGGGTGATGTTGAAGAAATAATCGGTAAAGCTGGTGTACACGAAACTGAAATGCGTGCACTTGCCCTTGGTCAAGGCTTCTCGAGTAACTTTCCACCTGGCGTTATACAAGAAGCGAAAAACCTCGAAGAGCATGGACAACAACTACTCAGTGAAGAAGCAACAAAAAGTGTTGCTGAGGGTACTCGCAAAGATTTTCGTGACGTACCGACGTGCACCATTGATCCAAAAGATGCAAAAGATTTTGATGATGCTTTATCTATTCGTTCACTTGAAAACGAAACCTATGAAGTAGGTATACATATTGCCGACGTTTCATTTTTCGTAAAGCCCGGAACAATACTTGATAACGAAGCCGTTGAGAGAGCAACTTCAGTTTATTTGGTTGATCGTACAATCCCAATGTTGCCACATATTCTCTCAAATGACCTTTGTTCACTCAATCAAAATGAAGATCGACTTGCTGTTTCGGCTGTCTTTACACTCGACAAAGAAGCACAAATCCTCTCAAAATGGTTTGGCGAAACTGTTATTCATTCCGATAAACGCTTTACCTATGAAGAAGCACAAGAAGTACTTAGTGCAGGCGAGGGCATCATGCACAACGAACTTTCAATTCTTCACAAACTCTCAAAGAAAATACGTGCACGTCGTCAAGCAAAAGGTGCTGTCGAATTTGATACTCCAGAAGTGAAAATTGATCTCGATGAGACTGGCAAACCAATCGCTGTTCATCTCAAAGAACGTAAAGCAACTAACCTTCTCATTGAAGACTTTATGCTTCTTGCTAATGAAAATGTGGCACAATACCTTGCTAATCTCACTACCAACGGTGGCCCGCATTCAAAATCGATATATCGTATTCATGATACACCAGATGCTGATCGTATCGAAAACCTCGCTCACCTTCTTAAAGTTATGGGATATAACCTCCATGTAGCTGCCGGAAAAGTAACGGGTGCCGAGTTGAACCGTATCTTAGAAGAGGTACAGGGAAAACCGGAAGAATATCTCATTAAAATGGCTACGCTCCGTTCAATGAGTAAGGCAATATATGCAACCAAAAATATTGGGCACTTCGGTCTTGCTTTTAAATACTATACGCACTTCACCTCACCTATTCGTCGTTACCCAGATATTATTGTGCACCGACTCATAAAAGGATACACCGATGGACCACCAGTCACTGAAAAAAATATGGCAAAATTTGATGAATTGGCGCATCACTCTTCTGAGCGTGAAGTTGGAGCAGCAAGTGCCGAACGTGACAGCATAAAAATGAAGCAAGTAGAATTCCTCGTAGATCGTATCGGTGAAGAATTTGGTGCAGTTATTTCAGGCGTCACTGAGCGTGGTCTTTATGTTGAATTAGATGAAACACATGCCGATGGCATGATTCGTATTAAAGAAATTGGCGATGATTACTATGAGTATGATGAAAAACGTTATCAACTCGTTGGACGTCGTACTAAGAAAACTTTTCAACTTGGTAATCCAATACGAGTAAAACTTATTGCGGCACGTGTTGCAGAGAAAGAGCTTGATTTCGCTCCAGTCGAGACTGCGTAGAAAAACTTCTATTTTGCAACTTGCACGGCATCCTCAAATTTAACTGAGAGAAGTTTTGATATACCGTCGTTACCCATAGTAACGCCATAGAGAATACCAGCATGACTCATAGTTTCTCGATTATGTGTGATGACAATCAATTGAGATTTCTTCGTGAGACTTTCAATCATATCTCCATACCGACGACTATTAGCTTCGTCGAGTGCTGCATCAGTCTCATCAAGAATTAAAAATGGTGGTGGATTTACCTGACTCATCGCGAAGATAAGTGCAATTGAAGTAAGGGCACGCTCACCGCCGGAGAGTTGCATGAGAGAACGCACCTTTTTGCGCGGAAGATTCACTGAGATTTCAATACCTGCCTTACGCTCTATTTTTATAGAATCGTCATCTGCTTCTTCCTCTTCACTTTCTTCCAATGTTTCAAGAGTAAGACGGGCAGAACCACCACCAAACATAAGACCAAAATACTCTCCAAACGAAGCATTCACTTTAGTAAGTCCTTCGGAGAAATGTTTGGAAAGTTCAGTATCAAGATCATGAACAAGTTCTTTAAGACCCGCAGCTGACTTTGCAAGATCGTCGAGTTCAGTGGCAAAAAACTTCTCACGTTTTGATACTTCTTTGTGTTCTTGTCGAATATCTTCACCAGTACCGCCTGCTTCTTCAAGACGAATCTTCATACGCTCGAGAGAGCGCTGACGATCTTCTTGTACCTGACGTTCTTCTCCAGAAACAGATAGAAGTGGTTTATACGAAACAGCACCAGAACCACCAATAGCAAATGCTTCAGCTTTCTCCCTCTCAAGAGACTCAGAGAGTGCCGTGAGTTCATGCTCACGCGACTCCGCACGTACCACTTCACTTTCTTCTTGTGCTTTCGATTGTGCAAGATCAAAAATACGACGATGTAACTCCTTACCAGTTTCGTCATGTGCGGTAAGTAATTCGCGCGCGCGCATAAGGGTGTGCCTCGCTGTTTCGATTTTCTCGGCAAGTGACTCATCCTTAGAGGTAAGGTCTGCCTGTTCATTCTTAAGTGAAAACACTGCCTGTTCTTCATCCGCTAGGAGATTTTCATCGGAGTGTTCTATATAACGATCTACGAATGCCTTTATAACCGTATGAATAGCAGAAATTGACGCACGAAGAGCACTTGGTTCTTCCCCTGTTTGTTTTGTCTGTTTCTCAACTTCTTCAGCGAGAGCTAGTAAGTCCTCTCTTGGAATTTTTGTATAAGTCTCACGTCCCGTTTTAACATTACGATTTTG
>QIHK01000058.1 GCA_003230945.1 Candidatus Kaiserbacteria bacterium | reverse complement strand
CAAGGATTTTATAGTTACTAAATTCTGTCGAGATTGATGCGTCTTAAACTCATTGCATTTACCACAACAATAACCGTTGAGAGACTCATGAGTAATGCACCAACTTCTGGACTGAGAAAGAATCCCCAAACGGCAAAGATGCCTGCGGCAGCCGGAATAGCGATAACATTATAACCAAGTGCCCAAATAAGGTTTTGAATCATCTTTTTATATACGGCACGCGCAAGAATAACGAGTCGCACGATATCACTTGGATTACTACGGGTCAGTACCACATCCCCAGCCTCAACCGCCACATCAGTACCAGCGCCTATTGCGATACCCACATCGGATTGAGTAAGTGCGGGAGCATCGTTTACTCCATCCCCCACCATGAGCACCACATTACCCTCTGTCTGAAGTTCCTTGATACGCGCAAATTTATCCTGCGGTAACACGTTGGCAAAATAGGTATCAATGGAAAGTTCATGCGCTACCGCTGAAGCGACCTGTTCATTGTCTCCGGTAAGCATGGCTACTTTAAGGCCAAGGTCATGAAGTTTCTGTACCGTCTCTTTCGATTCTGGTTTTACTTCGTCCGCAAGGGCAATAAGACCAAGGATATTTTTTTCATGCGCGACAAATACAATAGTCTTACCATCTTGTGAAAATTGATTGAACGCTTCTTGAGCTACGTCAAGAGGAATATTTTCATCTTTCATAAGTGCTTCATTACCAACGATATAGTGTTGGTCGTCGATAGACGCACGAATACCCTTCCCTGCTATATTCTCGAAATCAGTTATATCAGTAAGTGATATTCCTTTTTCTTGCACGTATTTGACTATGGAATTACCAATAACATGTGAAGAATTTTGCTCGAGTGAGCCAACTGCCTTGAGTACATCATTCTCTAACGCTTCATTAAATAATGAGACTCCGACAACACCAAACTTGCCTTTCGTTAGAGTACCGGTTTTATCGAATGCAACGTATGTTGCTTTTCGTATCGTCTCAATCTTTGCAAGATTCTTTATAAAAACGCCGTTCTTAACAGAAAGTGAAGTGGCAATGGTCGTGACCGTTGGTATCGCGAGTCCAAGGGCATGAGGACAAGCAATAACGAGCACCGTAATGGCAAGTGTTATTGCAAACGCAAAGGAAGACCCGATAACAAGTGACCAAATTAAAAGAGTGAGAATTGCTACACTAAGTGCGGTAAAAGTAAGAATAGCGGATGCCTTATCTGCTATACGTGCTTGACGAGGCTTAGTCATTTCGGCAGAAGCAATGAGCTTTTGGATTTGACCGATAGTTGAGGACTCACCAACACGGGTGAGAGCAATAGTGAGTGAGCCATCAAGTGCAATCGAACCAGCAACAACAGATGCTTCCGAGTCCTTTTCTATAGGCTTTGATTCACCAGAAATAAGCGATTCATCCACGTGTGAATGCCCTTTTATGATCTTGCCATCTGCCGGAATCTTTTCACCCGGCTTTACAAGGACAATATCCCCTTCACTAAGTTCAGAAATATCCACATCAATTTCCTTTCCATCAACGAGGGTGTGCGCCTGTTTTGGCAAGAGCTTTGCCACTTCTGTGAGTGCATCTCCGGCTGCATTGCTTGAACGGGCTTCAAGATAATGACCAAAGAGCAAAACCCATATAAGGGTCGATATTTCAAGATAGAACTGCACGCCCAAAGACGGCAATACGGTGGCGACAAGAGAAAAAAGATACCCCGATCCAACCGCAAGAGAGACGAGCGTCATCATACCAAAGGCGCGCGCTTTTATCTCATGCCATGCGTGTTGAAAGAATACAAGAGAAAAACCAAAGATAATTGTCGCGAGAGTAAATTGAATCCAGATGCTAAATGTAAACAACGGAATTCCAAAGAATCGCGCAACTGGTTCATTTGTAAGCACCAGAGGTATGAGGAGAGCCGTGACTATCCAGAAACGTTGTAGATATTTTTTCGCCGATCCATGATCCATGCCGTGACCGCCGTGAGGCATGACATGTTTGTGTGTGGAATGCTGAGAACGGTGATTAGTCATAACTCAATTTAATTACATCTCCATCTTGTACTTCGTATTGGCCATATTGAGTATTCTTCTTTCCATTCACCGTCATCTGCATGTTGGTACCAAATGAATTCATATCTTTACCCCATATCTTAAAGAATTGTTTAAGCATCATGTCTTTTTTATGGACGGTTCCTCTAAACTCCATGTGGATAATGCCATTCGTTTTATGAGTATGCATTGACCTCATCTCAGTCGAACTAATACCGATATTAGCTGGAATAACCACGTTATTTCCACGCACTGTTATAGAAATGTTGGCGTGCCAATGTAGCCCGTTTGTAGTAATGATACTTGGATCATTCACCTGAGACACATATGACCATCCGAGAAGTGCCACTATAATCACACTTATAATAACGATTGGCGTATAGGTTGATTTAATATTCATATTATTTTTTCTTTGAAATCTTATAGACTGACAAAATTTCTCGAATAGCTTTTGCACGCGCTTTCCCTCTCATCTGTTCAACCACATGTGTAGAAAGATGATTCTCAAGCATGGTATCTTCTATTACCGAAAGTGCCTGACGAACCGCAGATATTTGTGTAATGACATCAATACAGTACGTATCATTTTCGATCATCTTCTCGAGACCGCGAATCTGTCCTCCAATAATACGTAATCTTCGCATTATTTTATTTTTAATAACTTGATTCATATAAAGAATGATACCCCCAGTAGGTATCATCGGTCAAACGATTATTACCCCCAATTGTTAAAAAATAAGGAACTTTTATTTAGCAAAAGCGTGATGCTTCCTGAAATAATGATATTCATGCCAGGTAAGCCATATAACAGCTATGTCGAGTACGGTGAGTACCAAGAGAAAAATTGAATGTGAAAATATATAGCGATAAAGTTGATACACAATAAACAAGCTAAACACTGCGATGGCACTTGGATATGCCCAAATTTTGTCACGAAGAAGTCCAGCGACTAATATTATTTTAATGAGGCCGTGACTTATAAGATATAGAGCGAAAAAAAATGAATTCCCGGTAAGAAGTGGCAAAGCGTGTTTAATCTGTAATATGAAAAAATCATGTGGATCTTCAATTAATTCATTGAGGATAAGAAATTGAACCAGTGTAGTAAGTGTATTTGGAAAGAAGAGTACAATACCGGCGAGAGTTTCTAGTATGCCATCTATAGCCTTAAGAAGTATTCCCCACACAAATACTTTATGGATAGTTTTTTCCTTTTGTGTTTCTTCCAACAACATCATTCTATTCTACATTTTTTATGCGGTGTATACTGAGGAACTAACTTTCTCATTTTCTCTCTTATCATGAACGAAATAATTGTCTTTACTGCCACGTATGTTTATTTTGCGTCTATAGCTATATTTATTGGTTACTTTTTTTATACAAAAGCGCTTACCCGACGAAAATTTTTACTTCTCTCACTTTTCTCGCTTCCAGTGAGTTATCTCTCTGGTCTTCTTGCTAATTTACTTTATTACGACCCTCGACCATTTGTTGTATTGCATATTACCCCCCTTTTCTACCATGTTGCGGACAATGGTTTTCCTTCTGACCATGCCCTTCTGATGGGCACGCTTGCAGCCATTATTACCGTCTATAACAAATGGGTTGGTTTTATTCTCTGGGTTCTTGCAATTCTCGTTGGCATATCACGGGTTGTTGCCTCCGTTCATCATACTATCGATATTCTTGCTTCATTTGGCATTGCCATAGCCTCCACATACATAGTGTGGAGGCTCTTAAAAAGATATATACAAATAAAATAATTATTATGTACTCCTTTGGGAGTAAAATGGTTTTACATATATAAAAAATGATAGTATTCGTATATGATTTCGTTTATTACAGTAATTAATATCATCTATGCGTATCATTAAAAATCCTCGCTTTATATCGGGAGCGGTGGGAATCGCTTTTGTATTTTCTTTATTTGGTGGTGCAACCCTCACTCATGCAGCTCTTACACAACCACAAATTAATGCCATTACATCCCTACTGCAGGCTTTTAATGTAGACTCATCTACTATTGCAAATGTGCAGGCAGTACTTGAGAAAAAGACACCTATTGCAACTACTGCAACCAGTACTCCTAGCCAAGCTACTGGAAAACGGTACGCGATACAACTACCAAATGGTGGTACTTGTTCAAAAATTTCCAATGGACTAAGTATTGGATCAACTGATCAAGAAACTGGAGGTGATGTCTCGCGACTACAGTCATTTCTTAGCAAAGATAAAACTGTGTACCCGGGAGGATGGGTAACTGGTTATTTTGGTGACTCCACAGAAAGAGCAGTGCAACGCTGGCAGGCACAAAAAAATATTGTTTCCTCAGGTGATGCTCAGTCTACTGGGTACGGAAACATAGGTCCACGTACCCGTGGTGAGATGGATAGAGAAATGGAAGTAGAATGTGAACAGGGCGACTCTCAGAATTCTTCAGATACTACAGAATCTTCTACCTCCGAGACTAATTCTCATTCTGAGGACCAAGGAAGTAGCTCCACTGCATCTGCATCTTCAACAGTGAGCGGTTCTCAATCAGAAGGAAACTAATCTAGTACAAATCATTTTGAGGTAATAGTTACCTCTTTCTAAAAGAGAATCTCCTTCAGGAGATTCTCTTTTTATGCCACGCATTTCAAAAAAAATATTCTCCATCTAAACTAGCTATGATAATCAAGAATTACTCTTTCAGTATCTACATCTCCCTATATCCTCCTTATCTAGAGACAGTAAATAAAAAGATGACATTATTTTAAATCTATGTTATATTTATACCCATGAAATCGCCGGATCTCGATCGTATCCGGAGTGAGCACAAGCGCACTCTTACAGAGTTTCTCAAACTTTATAACGAGAATTTACCCTCTATGTTTCCGCGTGCTACAACTCCTCTTTTAAAAGAGTTTAAAAAGACACATATCAGTCTTTTCGCTAATAGTGAGTGGACACTCGATCAACACCGTAAAAAGGTGATGGATTGGCTCACTTTACGTAAAGAAATCTCTCCCAAAAAATAACTTGTTTACTCTGTGCAAAAGCTTGCCAATTTACTATAAAAGTGATAGTTTAAAGCAATCAAATCAGAGCTGGATCCAAAAAGAAGTGGGATCGAGCTTCTCTTCCCCCGCCTGAATTGATCTTAGAAAAATTCATCGAATCACTATGCAGCAAGGAATTGTAGCCAAAAAGACCGACAAAGGCTTTGGCTTCATCAAACGCGACGGCGAGGAGAAGGATCTTTTTTTCCATTCTAACGAGCTTCAGAACATTGCGTTCGACGAGCTTCAAGAAGGAGATACTGTTTCATTCGAAGTTGGAGACAGCCCCAAAGGTCCTAACGCAGTAAGCGTCAATAAGGTCTAACAAGACCCTATACAAAAAGCGCCCGCTCTCGCGGGCGCTTTTTGTATAGGGTCAATAATCTCTACTTCTTCAAAGAGTTTCCGTAGGAAACTATTTTTTTATACATTTTGGACAACGACAACCTTGAGGTTTGATATGTTCATTGAAATATTCTTTACCATAATTATAGGAGAATTCTTCTCCCTCTTTTATATTTTTTATAGCTTCAATAAAAACACGACCTTTCCTAATTTCTGGTTCACAATTTGGCCGACAAGAATGATTGATATACCCAGCAATATTCATGCTCGGTCTGCCATCGATAGTGCGTTTCTTCGTAATACCAAACAAGTACTTACTTCGACTTGTATACATTTCTTCTTCGGGAACTTCACGACCAATATACTCGATAATAACCTCTCCTTTCTTGTATGAGCGCGTCGAAAAAAGTCCTAGCCCGGCAGAGGAACGTCTCACAGTGATACCTTCCGGATATTTCCGTTTAACTTTTTTCTTTAACGCTGTCATGTTTATGTACTTTCTTTAATATAAAAATATTCCTCACCTTTACTACTTTTAGTCGGTTCTGCAATTCTAAACATGCGCGCATAGTACCATGAGGTATACTACCTAAATGATTATTCCCTTTTGGAGCATGGTGACACTTGGAACAGAACTTATTGTAACGGCACTTGTGTACTTTATTATTTATGATGCGTATACGCGAGGAATATTCCGTCGTTCAATGGCTTTTGGTGTACTTATCTACGAAGCTCTTTTCAACATTACTTACATGATATCGCGAATTATTCAGAGTTCGAGCGGTAGTTCCACGAAAATTCTGACGCCGTATGATTCTGGATTAGCTATTTTCCATGGAGTATTTTCACTCCTCATGTTTTTCTCTCTTATTGTTTTCTTCATTATCGCTGCACGCGAGTATGCTCGTGGAAATCAATACTTCCGTGCACACACGAAGCTCACTATACTATTCCTTCTCGCCTGGGCTGTCTCAGTACTCTCTGGTATCTTATTCTTTGTAAAACTCTACCTGCTATAGTATTTCTCACATGAGAGAAACATTTAAACCGAATGAGGGTAAATTATTGACACGAGAGGTAAATGGCATAACGTACTTACGTATTCCAATCAAAACTCGACTCATTCGCCCGAATGATAATCTTATTGCATTACTCGATGAGTATGTACAACCGTATATAAAACAAGGTGATTTACTTTTTGTCAGTGAAAAAATAGTTTGTATTACACAAAACCGTATTATAAAAACGGTAGAAGTAAAAACTACATGGTTTGCGCATTTTCTCTCAAGTAAGGTACGCAACTACGCTGGAACACCACAATTTAGAGGATTAGGACACGGCACTGCTCCAGCGATGCAACTCCTCATTAACGAAGCAGGAATGTTGCGCGTTCTATTTGCAGCGGTTGTCTCGGTTATGACGCGCCCGCTTGGTATCGCAGGCGCGTTTTATTATCTCATTGGTAAACAAGCAAAATCTATTGATTGTCCAATGTCATGGACTATCAAAGAATTTAAAGAGTATGCAAAACTTGCTCCACGGGACGCAGACGGCGTCGCACGGAGCCTTAAAGAACGATATGGCATTGAAACTGCCATTGTCGACGCTAATTATCGTGGTGCTATTACTCTTGGTAAATCAACTCGCGCTATTACGGAAAAATTTGTCTATAACGTACTACGCGATAATCCAGCTGGTCAAGATAGCGAAATGACTCCCTTTATACTCATTCGCAAGAGGATCAATGAATAAACTATAATTTTTTAGCTAAGGCAATATCACTTACTCCCGTTGTAGACGATGTAGTAGATGCGTTTAGTCCATTCACAAACGCTACAAGAGCAGATTGTGATTTCGGTAGATGTGCCGGATTTTTTATATCAATATGACCAACGACGCGAATAGTTACCTCGTTACATACACCGAGAACGACCGCACGATTTTGAAGACGTGTAGCGGTCATCGGAAAGAGTACATCGACACGGTCGGTAAATTTCTTATTCATTGTGTCTGCAATAACACGATAGCCAATAGAATTACTCACCACAGTAAATCCACAATTTTTCTGTAGAGATACTGGTCCACTAATTTTAATAATGGTGCCGAACGGAAGTTCTTTAGCGAGATCTTGTGAACGTGCTGCAACAACTTCAGGATTAGAAAAAGAACCAGAAGCAGTAATAAAAGGGTCTCCGTCAGTCTGTGCGGAGACAGCATTATAGCCAGTCATTGCAACCGAATACGTCGGTTCTTTAGGCGCCGTTGGCGCACTCACTTGAGTAGGTATCATTGTTATAGCTCCTGAAAAAGCAAAAAAGCCCAACAGGACTCCAAAGATAGACATAAATAGATAGGTAATTAGAGGATAAACTCCAGCGAAAGCATATTAGCACATTGTAAATGTTGTGTCAAGGCTTTGTACCCTAATTTCCAAAATTAATTGCGACGTCTAGTTAACAAATTAAACTAATCAGACAAGCAAAAAATAAGTAAAAAAGGAGAAACATAGGCTCCGCTTGCTCCGAAAATGGGTGCCATCGAGATTCAGTGGTGCAAAGCGACAAAGACAGCCATGAGGTAGCCGAGGAGCCCCCAGCAAGCACAAAAGCCTGGTGGAGGCGACGGCGAGGGAAGAAATACAGGGCGTAGTTGTGACACCAACCGCCCTCTAATACAGGCGTGTGATTTGAGCCGTTTCTGTGTTAGTGGCGAGTAAGTTTAATTTAAGACAATTGTTCAGGAGAATTCTTTTTTGCATGTTACGATGGTTCATATGACAATACTTCACAGTATTATTCTCGGCATCGTCGAGGGCATTACTGAGTTTCTTCCTATTTCTTCTACTGGGCATCTTATCTTGGCATCTTCCCTTTTAGGAATTTCACCAACAGATTTCGTAAAAACTTTCGAGATTGCAATTCAGCTTGGTGCCATTCTTTCCGTCGTGGTTCTCTATTGGAAATCTTTTTGGAACTTGAATCTCCTTATGAAGCTCGCTGCCGCTTTTATTCCAACCGGTATTATTGGTCTTTCTCTTTATCACATTGTAAAAACTTATTTGTTTGGTAATGAATATGTAGTGCTCATTTCCCTCTTTCTAGGCGGTATTGTGCTTATTGCTTTCGAATACTTCTATGGAAAGAAAGAGGACACACTCGAAACCGAACCTGAAAAACCAATTACCTATCGCCAAGCCATTGCTATTGGCTTTGCACAATCTGTAGCTATTATCCCGGGAGTATCGAGAAGTGGCGCCACTATCGTTGGAGGACTAGCACTCGGTATATCGCGTGCCGCTATCGTTGAATTCTCTTTCTTGCTTGCGGTGCCTACTATGTTTGCGGCTACTGGACTTTCACTTTTGAAAACAAGTACGTCGTTTACCGGTCATGAGTGGTTGGCTCTTTCTATTGGCTTTATAGTCTCCTTCCTTGTTGCTCTTCCAGTAGTGAAATGGCTTCTTTCCTACGTGCGTAGTCACTCTTTTATGAGTTTTGGTATTTATCGTATTATTCTTTCAGTGATATTTGCGCTCTGGTTATTCCTATAGTTATATTATTTCGGTATAGGATATAAAAATTCCCAGAATCAATAAATTGATTCTGGGAATTTACTTTTTAAAAGTGTCCTCAGTTAAGAGAGAGAAAAATACCGTTCTTTTCATCAAGCTCTCCGGTAAAACGTTCTGTGTAAAAACGTCCATCATCCGGACAAAGAAAAGCAACCGAACTGCCCGTAAGAGAAGCGAGACTTTTGAGAGGCAAAGCAGATAGAAATTTCAATAATCCATAATATGCCATACCACTGGTTGGTCCTGGTTGGGGAACTACTTCACTCCAAAGCAAGCGTGCTGAAGAAAAAGAGGACTTACGCCCCACTTCACTAATAGAGTCTACATATCGCTCCCAGGGTAATGTCACCACTTCTTCCATACGTTCTTTATTGCGTGCGCCGGGAACTTGTTGTCCAGAATACGGCCGAACACCAATAATTTTTATCTTTTTCTCAATGCCATTATGTTGAGACTGTTCTTTATAAAAAGAACCTACACCCGCCACCGTACCGCAAGATCCCATCGGAATGGTTAGTACAGACAATTCTGGAATAACACGATCAATCTCAACACCCGTATAAAGTGAGTGAGATTTCATATTTCCGAGATGTGCATACTGATTCAGATGAATATGCCCAGGTCGATTACCTTCTTCATGGGCACGCTTTGCGACTCCTGTTGGTACTTTAATAACTTCAACAGACGAAAGAGCATCAAGAATACCGACCTTACTCTGTGGTACATCTGATGAAAGTACTATTTTTACCGCATCGAATCCAAATGCTGGAGCAAGAAGTGCCACAGCATGTGCTGTATTACCGCTTGAGTCAACAACAATAGTATGCTTTTTCTTGTATCGTCCAGCGTTAAAGTCTTCCAACAGCATCTGAAATGCTGGAATTGATTTGATATGCGGAAATGTACCGAATGGAATTAGTGCTGCCATTCGAATATCATATTCCGCAAACCTATTTAGTCGCGGTGAAAGCCACCGAACTTTCATAAAATGCTTTCCTTTCGGATTTAAAGCATTAACAATGGGATGCTCAAGCACCTCATCAAGTGATAGGTTCTTCATAAGAATCCTCCTTTCAATTAGGTTGTGGTCAGTGAGAGCCTATGACAAAGGCCATCTACCCCTTAAAGTACGCCAAAAAATGAAGAACACAAGGATTGGCTCCTCTTTTGCTCAATTCTATTTATACACCTCGCCAACCCTTTTTTATCTCGAGAATCTTATTTGGGTTTCCTTTCTCTTCAGTAAAAAATGCCACCGTTGGACCTCCCATACGAATTGCTTCTTTTTCTTCAACCCAAGCTTCACCAAGAATGATGACTTTATCGTCCTTCTGGAAAAGTCGTGCTGGAGGACCATTGAGAATAATTTCTCCCTTCCCTTTTTCACCTTTCACAATATAAGTTCGCCAAAGAACAGCGTTACTTACATTTGTTATTTGCACCATCTGTCCGGGTATGAGACCAAGTGATTCGAGAATTACTTCATCAATAGTTACTGAACCGACATAATTGAGATTTGCATCCGTAACGGTTGCTCGGTGTAATTTTGCAATACATACATTCACTAGCATGCGTCTAGGGTATCACGAGCCTTGTGCATTATCCATAAGTACGATGTATGTAGGTGGTATGGTAGAAGTAACCATCGCGTTATGGTCTTTATTTTCTTTATATACATTCTTGCGCTGCTCTTTTCTCTCTTTGTGGCGGGAGTGTTGCTTGGTGTTGCATTCTCGAAACCATTTCGAAAAGTGGTTATCGAACAATTTCGACGCCACTTTAAACTTGGGCGGGCTATATGCAATCCTATTATCGCACCGGGTACACACCCGTGGACTGCAGAAGCTGTCCTTAATCCGGCTGCCATTGTACTCAATAATCGCACCCATCTCGTTTATCGGGCCATCGGTATAGATGGTGTCTCTCGACTTGGATACGCTTCAAGTGAAGATGGACTTATTTTTGATGAACTTCTTCCCTACCCCATCTTCGTTGCACAAAATCCACGTAATCTTCCTGAACAATACCGACGCTATTCACCAGTGATGTATCCGTCCGGTGGAAGCTGGGGTGGCTGTGAAGATCCTCGTATGGTTACCATTGATGGCCGTGTGTATGTTACCTACAATGCTTTCGATGGATGGGATTTTATTCGTGTTGCCGTCATATCAATGACTGAAGAAGATTTCCTTGCAAAACAATTTGGAAAATGGAGTGTACCGCATCTTATTTCTCCACCATCTGAGCGCCAAAAAAATTGGACTCTCTTTCCTGAAAAAATTAACGGTAACTTTGCTGTTTTGCATAGTATTGCTCCAAAAATAGAAGTAGCCTATGTTGAATCGCTCGATGCTGTTGGGAAAACAAAACCATTCATTAAAAGTTGGGTTGGTGCCCGTGTTGATCTTCCTGAACGAAAAGGCTCTTGGGATAGTTT
>QIHK01000026.1 GCA_003230945.1 Candidatus Kaiserbacteria bacterium | reverse complement strand
ATACAAGTGTCGTTTCAAATTCGAGTTTATTACTAAAAGATTCTTTATCAGAAAATGCGTTAGCGTATACAAAATAACCTATGTCAGAGACAGTAAAACCATTCTGGCGCAAAAGCCATTGATACACACCGATTTGGCGACGATACTGTTCTTCCCACGGAGAATCAGTAAGTGATTTGATAGTGCCAGTTTTTGAAGTTGCTTTATAGTCCACCACAATGAGTGAACCTTTTGGATCTACCCATACATCATCAATAGCACCTGAAACAACAAGCCCAGTCGATTTATGATGATGTGCAATACCCTCAAAATTCTCTCGCCAGATATCTAACTGTTCATGCTGATATGGAATTGCGTCAACACCATACTGATCTAAAAGTGGGTGCTTCGAACCATTTGCACGGTATACATCAAATTCCTTTTTGAGGAGTGTGTCTACAGCGAGATTAAGCGTGAACGCAGGTCCACGTGGTCGAGCAGTACCGAGTTTGTTATTGAGATAAAAACAACGCGGACATTCAAAAAAAAGATCAATTTTTGAACGAGAGAGACGCCATTTTTTTCCTCCATAGTTCCAATCACTATTACGATTTGGATTATAATTTTTCTTAAAAGTAGCCATATAAACTTATATTACTGTCTTGAAATATACAATGACACGTGAGCCAGTATCAAAATCTACATAGACACTGTCTTTAGAGAGATCGAATTGTTCGTAACCACCATCACGATAAAGTTCAATAGCGTAGGTACGGTTAGGCTCAGTGGCGCGCAATAACGGTACAGTGAAGTTACTGCGCGGACCGCTAGCGCGTGCGGCACCAAGTACATTTCCAAGAGAGTGATTAGTACGTATCTCACGCACTGCTACCCAAACACCTGGGGGAGGAACGGTAACTGATTCAACTAAAACAGAGCTCCCAGCTGACTGATTGTTTACCGCTATTGCTCCACTTGTAGAGTTTTGAAATGATGTGGAAGTAGCTACTTGATTTAATACCGGTTCGTCTGTGGTCTGTATCTGTACTCCACCAAAGAACCATGCACCGGTGAGAGCAACACCAATGACAAAGCCAAGAGAAAGAGACGGGATAGAGAGACGTTTATCCATGTCTAAACACTATCATGAAATGAATGAGGAAGCGTCATCAGCCCATCAGCCTCAGCAAGAATATTTCCAGCACGTTCTGGAGAGAGATGAAGAGGGTCCAAATGACGACGATTCCGGAGTACTTGATCTACTGCTATAACTTTTCGTTCAATAAGCATACGTTTTTCTGCTCGTGAAAGAAGGGTAAGTGACGTAATTGGATATACCTTCGCTTGGCACATACGTGTGAGGAGACTTCCTTTTTGGGGATAACTCCAGCCGAGAAGTTCCACACCAGCACATTCAGCATAAGCTATTGCTTGTGAAGTAAATTTTGTATTCGTCACTAACAAACCTCGATCAATCGGACAAGAACGCACTTCAGGATTACAGTCGAAAATATCATCAAACCGACTTTTTACGTAGAGTGCCACTTTGAGATCAGTCTTATATCCCGGATCATTATGATATTTAAGTTCTGCTGCCAAATATTCATTAAGTTTCGGATGTGAAGCATAAAAATCAGTCTCGTGTACAACACATTTACCTTGAATCATTTTCCGTGTTTCTACTTTCCACCCTTCTTCAGTAAAAAGATGCGAGACGAAGTCCTCAAATGGGTGCCCAGTGGGGCCGAGTTCTAGGAGAGCACGACGGAGTGCGTAGCGTGCGGCGACAGGGCGAGCTTCTTTACGTAAAAGTGAAAAAGCCCTTGCATATAGTTCTTTCGATGAAGTGCCTGGCGTAAGGGTGCTTGTGATACTTTCTGCAATTCGGGTAGCAGTATATTCACCAGCCCCTGCACGTTCAAGAGACATAACTAACTGTGCAGGACTAAATTTTTGAGTCGTACCATCGGCCTTACGGATAGGTATAGATGAATTCATAGTCGTGTTGTACTTGCCTCTGTATTATTAATAAATACACGAACTGAAACAGCACGCGGTGCGATAAGTGTGGTTGAAAATTTCACTTTTTGTGCAATTTGCAAACATATTTCAGAATTTATCGGTGCAGTGAGAGATAAGGTAACTTGGGTAGTGCTTGCAACTTTCCCGGTTGTCGTTGCCTCGGCAGTCACATTCGTGCAGGCATTCGGAACAATAATATTCCCAGAAAAAGTATGTGTACCTTTTTTGTATACATCATGAAGTGCTACCTGTTGAGTAGTGGTAGCTTCTTTAGATGAAGTAGCTTGAGGAATATCTTTTGTGTGTGGTGGCACTGAAAATATAAATCCGATAATAATAACAACAGCTATTATCGCTGCAGCAAGCCAAAAGCGTGTCTGATTCATGAAAGCATGATACACCATTTCGTTCTTTACGAAATTATTCCTCCACCGAGAAGTACGTCATCTTTGTCATAAAACACTATAGATTGCCCAGGAACGACGTATTCAGATGTATCTTCTTGCGGTATAAAAATATTTCCTTCAACGATTCCTTTAGTGCGTGGCCCTCGATAACGAAATTGAGCTTCAAACACATCTGAGGCACTTCCCAACCAATTATTTTCAGTAAATAAAATTTTTTCCGTACTACTTTTCGATAAGGTTTTTTTAGATTTACTCACTACCAACTCATTACGCTCTATATTTTTTGCTTGAACAAACCATGGCCCAGAAATAGCACCACGCAGAGATACACGCTCACCGAGAGTACTGAGTATCACTCCTTCGTGTTGACCAATGACAATACCTGACATATCGATAGCTTGACCGGGATGCACTCCAAACTCTTTTTTCAAAAATTCTTCAACGGAAACCGGTCCAAGAAAACAAATACCTTGACTATCTGGTTTTCTTGCAACAGGAAGACCGTACGTCACTGCCTTCTTCCGTACCAACTCTTTCGGCATAGTACCAACTGGAAATATGGTTTGCTGAATAATTTCTTTAGGCACTGCCCAGAGAAAATATCTCTGATCCTTTTCTCCAGAGAGATAATGCCCCATTGCTATGAAATCAGCACCATGTTTTTTTGCATAATGAAAAAATACACCAAATTTTACATCACGATTACACATAATATCTGGATTTGGTGTACGACCTATACGATATTCTTTTAAGAGATAGTCGATGACATTTTCTTTATATACTCGACTCGCATCGAAAGTTAAAAACGGAATAGGTATCTGTGCTGCAACCCTCATAGCATCACGACGATCGTTCGCCCATGTACACGGCATACCAGGCGGATACCAACCTTTAATAAAAACCCCCGTCACCTCCGCACCTGCCTCTTTGAGAAGAGAGGCCGATACGGCAGAATCAACACCGCCGGAAAGTCCTACCCATATTTTTTTACCACGTATATCCATAGATTATGACTATCTAAACATATTTTACTACTTCCTAGTAAAAATCTAATTTACTTCAAATATTTTCTTTGATTTTTGAGTTGCACAGCATACGTTCTGGCGTAATGCATTTTTCCATCATTACCAGTGAGATAAAATAAATATGAACTTTTTGTTGGTTTAGCGGCTGCCTCAATTGAACTAAGTCCGGGACTATCTATAGGTCCAGGCGGTAATCCTTTATATATATAGGTATTGTAAGGAGAATCCACGCCAAGATCTTTAAATGAGGGCGAGTAAGTATCACGACCAAATATGTAACCAAAAATAGCATCCACTTGCAATAACATATTGCGGTCAATACGATTCCAAAGAATACCTGAGACCATTCGTTTCGACGTATCCGTGCGAGCTTCTCGTTCAATAATTGACGCCATAATAATAATGTCATTCTCAGAACGATTTGAATTAACAATTATATTTTTAATTTTTACTATTTTTTTTTCAAAATTTGCACGCATAACTTCTACTATAGATTTGGCTGTAGCATCAGGTGGAAAGAGATAGGTATCTGGAAAGAGATATCCTTCATAAGGACCCGCAGCGGTAATAAAATCAGAAGCTGAGATTTCTGGGAAAGTAGAAGAAACTTTCTCGGACATATCACGTACTGTTTCACCTTCAATAATAGTTATCTTTATTGGCGGAATTCCAAAAAGTCCTTGAGTAACTCGAGAAGCTATTTTAAATACATTTTCAGGTGCATCAAATCGATAGGCTCCAGGATGGATAGAAATATCTTTTCCAGAAAAGCGCCACAAAAAACTTATGACGGGTCCTTCCCGTACAATATGTGCCGATGTGAGAATATGACCAGCCTGTACAGCACTCGTACCCTGTGGAATGACTACGACACTTCCTGGTACAAAATTTGAAGGAGGTGCAAGTAAAAATAGGTAAGCAATATACAGCACTAATATACTAAAAAATATAATTACCCAGTTGCGCCGAAATCGCCTCGAATGAATCCTAACTGCGGATACTCCCGCCATGATGAATTTCTCAAAGAAAAACATAATTAGGTTGGGAGGTTGGTCGGTGCTTCACTTGTGGGCGACTGAATACGAGAAAGTGCTGGCGAGCTAACGGCATTTGAAGGAATATGAAAAAGTGTTGCGAGTTCCTCAGTACTCATCACCATAGCCGTCTTCGAATTATCAAAAGGTTCATAGAAGAATTGACGTCGACGGTATGCCGAAACTATTTGCTTACGGTAAAAATTCTTAAGTTTATCAATACCAATTTCCCAAGGATAGTCATTAAACTCAGCAAACCCGCGGATCACCCTAATACCATTCCAATCTTCAGAATTAAATTGTTTAAAGATACCAGCAAGTCCAGAAATATTGACGCTATCAAAATCTTCAGGTGTAGATATATATATACCTCGAATACCTACATCGAAAGCAAGTTTCGAGACATTACGTTCAACGGCTGCCATTTTTTCAGATTGACCTTTCGTAGGATTTGGGAATCCTTCTGTCTCGCGCATTTCTCCAGTAAATACATCTTTATATCTCACTTTACCGACGGTCTCATGACGCAATTCTTCGACAAGTTTCTTCGCCTCATCTCTCCAAGTATATGGCTTCCCTTCTTCATTTTTCTTTCCATATTTTTCTCCCTTATGAGTACGAATAATGAACTGCAACCAAATATTTTCCCCTTTGCCCACTGACGCCATAAATTCTATTAGAGTAGCCAATGGATCAGTTTGTTCAGATTCTTTCTGTATTTTATCGAGTCCATATTCCACATAAGTCTTTATAGGAAGAGGATCATCATCGCTAGTATGGGTGAAATCAAATCCAAAAATAGACCACTCTTCATGTTTTGCAGAAATAAAACGTGTATAATCAAGCGCCTCTACGACCTGAGCTCCGGGATATTGACCATATATTTGCATTTCAACTATCCGACGGAATCTTGCTCGAGTCCAAATAAAAAAATGTACCTGCCCTTCAATAGATGCAATTTCAAGTGACCACCAAGGACGTGTACTGCCAAGAATATATTTTTTGTACCATGAACTTTCTCCTAATGAAATGTGCAGACCAGAAAGAACCACTTCCATAGCTAAGGGTGTTTTTATTACAGAACGCGGTAACTTAATCTCAAACAATACATGTTCTTGCGAAGCAATGAATTCTGAACGACGAAGTATTACCCAGAGTGTCAACGCGGCACTGACGAGAAGTACTGGGAGCCAAAGAGGAGCAAGGAAAAGAGCTAACGAAAGAGCGAGCGTAACTACCGCTGGCATAAAAATATATGATATCGCAAGCAAGACGACACCAAGGATGAAGAAAGGCCATGGTTTTGTTCGAAAACCAGATTGAGTTTGCAACTTCTTCAATAAATTCTCAAGAGAATGTAAAAACGGAAGCATTGCTCGTAGTGTAACAAAGAAATCGCAACACCTTACGGTATTACGATTTCATATGTGAATTAATCAATAGCTATAACACTAGACAGCACCGTACGTACCATTTTTCATGCGTTTAAAATAACGCGGGTCATTAAGATTTACGAGAATAGTATTGTCCTTTACAAAACGGACTTTTTTAACATGCTCAATAACTTCATTTTTTGAGAGAGGTCCTTGTTCTTTGAGTACTTCTCGAATGACATCGCGTACCACGCCAGGTTTATATCCCCATTCGGTAAGCGCATAGAGACCACGACCAACAAGTACAAAACGTGAATCCTTGATGAGTTCATTATGTGTTGTCGCAACGTGCGCTTTTTTTGAAAAAGTAGAACTAATGGTTTTCGCTACATCAGAAAAATGCATCGGTGCTCCCTTACTTTTAAGAGTGAGGTAAGCATAATCACGAATACCCTTTGTACGAATAGCTGGTGCAGACATACGTCCCCACTCAGAAAGCGGATTCTTCCCTACTTTTTTTGAAAGTGAGAGCCAACGAATGAGCACTTCTTCATTTTTATAACTGTCATTCACCCCCTTAAGCTCTTCGAGGAAACGATCAAGTAGTTCACCTTCCGGGACAACTTCGTCATCAGAAAGGGACGTGTAGAGTTTTGAGAGAGCTTCGTGAATATCATTAGCTGTTGTAGAGTCGATATGCCACCGCGCAAGAAAATCATCAGTCTCACGCTCACGGAAAAATGAAGCACCGAGAACAAGTATAAAACGGAAACGATTTTTTCCATTCTCATCTCTTGCCACTGAGTCAAGAAGAGCATCCTCAGGAACAATAGCTCCGAGTTTTTTAATATGTTTAGCAAGATCATCAAATGCTGGTTGCAGTTCTTTAAAAAGTGAACTATCGCGTATAGCTTCAAGACCAGCAGCTTCAATCTGACGGACTCGTTCACGGGTAATACCGGAACGATTACCGATAGCCTCAAGAGTTTCGCGTTTCGTATTCGTGCCTAGACCAAAACGACGAACGAGTACGTCACGGGCACGTTCAGGAGCAGCAGAGAGAAATTTCTTTACCACTGTAGCGCTATTAAAAGAAATTGCCCCTAGTGGTTTTCTCTGTTTAGTCGAATTTTTCATAATCATGTGGTCTAATTTATATCAAATATATAAGAAAACGTCAATAATACTTCTGATTATACCACAAGATTGAGTATTTTCCCTGGAATATAAATAACTCGTTTAATTGTTTTTCCCTCAAGAGTTTTTTTAATAATCGGAAGTGCCTGTGCTGTAGAAAGAACTTCTTCTTCAGAAATTCCGAGCGCAAAGGTAACCGCACAACGGAGTTTTCCATTTACTTGTATGGCCACGTTATGTTCTCTTTTTTCTAAAAGTGCTTTGTCATACACAGGCCAAGAGGCGCTATGGACACTTCCTTCGCCATCAAGATTCTCCCAAAGATATTCGGCAAGATGCGGTGCAAAAGGTGCGAGCATTTTTATAAGAGCACGAGCAGTTTCTTTCGAGATAGTTTCTACTTTTTCAATCTCATTAAGAAGAGTCATGAGTGCAGCGATAGCGGTATTAAACTTAAAACGATCTCCATCATCTGAAATTTTTACGCTTGCCTGAGCAAAAGAACGTGCTAGTGCATCAGAAATCACTTCTTCCTCAGAAGCTTGTGTGACCACACGCACAATACGATCAAGAAATTTTCGCATACTAGCGACACCTTCTAGACGCCATGGATAGTTGCCTGGTTCATTATACGGACCGATAAAAGCAAGGTAGATACGAACGGCATCGGCACCATACTTCTGTACAAATTCATCAGGATTCAGCACATTTCCTTTTGACTTACTCATCTTTTGACCATCAGGACCTAAAATGAGCCCTCGATTAAAACGCTCCATAAAAGGTTCATCTACAGGCACGAGATCGAGATCATAAAGTGCTTTTATAAAAAAACGGGCATAAAGAACATGCATTGTCGTATGTTCACTACCGCCTGAATAACGGTCTACCGGGAGCCATTTTTTCATGCGCACTTGATTAGAGAAACTGTGTGTATTTTTCGAATCAAGATAACGTGCAAAATACCAAGAAGAATCAACAAAAGTATCAAGCGTATCGAATTCAGGTGTCCAACCTTCACCAAAAATATTGATTACCCGTTCGCGTAGTTCTTTCGAAGAGGCAAGAGGTGATTCTCCTGTTGGTGTAAAATCGACATCGGTCGGAAGCACCCAAGGTAAATGTTCAGCAGGAATCGTATGTGGCTTCCCTTCCGGATCGTAGACAATAGGTATTGGACAACCCCAATAACGTTGACGGGAAACTAACCAATCACGAATTCTATATTGTGTTGCTCGTTCACCTCCAACTTTTGCAACAATGTCCCACATTGCCTCTTCACTCTGACGTCCTGAAAAATCTCCAGAATTAATTAAGACCCCTCTTCCGGTATACGGATGTGATGAATTATCTGTATTGAGATGAGCAGGTGTAACCACTTGTCGAATTTCAAGGTTCATTTTATTTGCAAATTCAAAATCACGTTCGTCATGAGCCGGAACAGCCATGACCGCTCCAGTACCATAAGACCCAAGCACATAATCAGCCACATATACGGGAATTTCTTCTTTGGTTGCCGGATTTATTGCCTGTATGCCCATAAGAAGAACCCCTGTCTTATCTTTATTTTCACTACGCTCGCGCTCGGTCTTCTTTTTGGTAGCATCTATATAGGCGTTCACTTCCTCAACATTAGTAAGAAGTGCTACATTTTGTTTATCAGAAAAAAATGGGTGCTCGGGAGCAATCACTACATACGTTGCACCAAATACTGTATCTGGACGTGTGGTAAATACACGAATTTTTTCATTTCTTTCTACAAGAGCAAATTCGAGATACGATCCTTCACTTTTTCCTATCCAAGAACGTTGCGCTTCTTTAATTTCTTCACGCCATGGAAGTTTTTCGAGTCCTTCAAGGAGCCGATCGGCATAGTTGGTGATTTTCAAGAACCACTGAGTGAGTATTTTTTCTTTAATTTCAGTGCCACACCGTTCACAGTGACCATCGACAACCTGTTCATTGGCAAGCACCGTTTGATCCTTTGGACACCATTTCACTGGAGCTTCACGATGTTCTGCAAGACCATGCTCAAAAAATTTCGTAAAAATCCACTGTGTCCACTGATAATAATCTGATTCACATGTGATTACTTCTTTACTCCAATCGAAAGATGTTCCAATGCTGGCAATTTGTGAACGCATATGTTCAATATTTTGATACGTCCATTCTTTGGGATTAAGATTGTGTTTAATGGCTGCATTCTCAGCAGGAAGACCAAAAGCATCGAAACCTATCGGAAAAAGAACATTTTTACCGCGCATGCGAAGCATGCGCGCGTAGATATCGGTTACTGCGTATGCATACCAGTGACCAATATGAAGATTGCCCGAGGGATAGGGAAATTCAACAAGAAGATAATAAGGGTCTTTAGATTCTTCATTGAGATCTGTCTCATACAAATTAAGCTCCGCCCATTTTTTTTGAGCATTCTTTTCAACTTCTTTATGATCAAATGTTTCCATTTAAAATATTCTAACGAACTATCTGATTAATAGGTGAATAAAGTTGTGGGTTTATGGTGCGTATAAAACAATCGTAGCCAACTTTATGCACCCATGTACCCATGAGCCCTTTACTCCTCACTGGTCGTGTATAACTATTGGAAACATTACTGCTACTTGTGGTAAAGGTGGCACATAGTTTGAAAGAGAGGGCGCCAACCGTCGAATACTCATACGCACTATTAGTAACTGGATCTGTTGGCACACCATAGCCACCTATAGAATTAGAAAGCTCAGTAAGAGAAGATGGTAGTCGTTGTGTGGTTTGCCAGTAACCTATAATTTCTCCTTGAATAGATTGCAGGTCTGAAATACGCTGATTATCGTAACGCATTTGTTGCGCTTGTTGTGGTGTTCCAATAATAACGAAACCCGCGCCAATAGAAAGAAGTACCAGTACACTGATAGCTAAACTTATGACTTGTTCACGTTTATGATTCTTGCTCCAATAGCCACGTAAATCAGCAAAGAAATGCATAAATACCGCGGCAGCAATAAGGAAGATGAGTGTAATTTTGAATAGAAAAGCTGTAGTAATTTCTTCACCACGGAAAAATGAGGTGAGAACAGTTATGACATCGACAGCAATTGAAACACCAGCAATAAAGAGAGTAAGGATAATTGCCCAACGACGTATCCAAATATCTTTACGAGTAGTATCAGTCGCTATATCGCGTCGTATGAGCATCATAAGCCCGATATATATTGGCACTAAAACAATGAGTGAAGCCATTTCGTACGGCATACCACTTTGATACGGATTAACCGTATACGCGAGAGCATTTGGAAATGCGTAATCAATATAATTGAAAAAAAGGAAAATAAACGAGCCAATACTCCAGTAAAGTGCGAGCATCGCGCCGAACCAAAGAAAAAAATCTTTTGCTGTCGTTTTTGTGGAATGCATATGATGAAAATTATACCACATCTAATAGATATTGATGGAGAAATATATAATATATAATTTTCCTAACTGTGTAGGAAAAGCATTACATCTCCATCTTTGACAACATATTCTTTCCCTTCTGTATGTACTTTCGCAGATTCTCGTGCGGCAGCGTATGAACCAGCAGTGAGAAGGTCGTTGGTGGTGACAACTTCAGCACGAATGAATTTATCTAAAAAGTCGGTATGAATAGCGGCGCCTGCCTCTGGTGCAACAGCTCCCTTAGGAACGGTCCATGCGCGAGTCTCTTTCTCACCGGTCGTAAAGAATGAAATAAGACCTAAAATAGTATAGGCATCTCGAATGAGCTCTCTGAGCCCGTCTTCAGGCACCCCAAATTCTTGACGAAATCCCTCACGATCTTCATCGGCAACATCATTAAGCTCTTGCTCCGTTGATGCATCCACATATATATAATGACCATGCAACTCTTCAATAAGTTTATAGGCACGATCGGCACGACCATCAGCAAGTTCATCTAAATTATGTCCCCCAGTCTTACGATTAAGAGCATAAAGTATTGGTTTCAAGGTAAGAAGATTCAAATGCTTTATCAGCACTTTTTCTTCATCAGTGAGCCCTGCGTGAAGAGCAAGTTTACCTGAAGAGAATCCTTGTTCAAGTTTCGCAAGAACCTTTTCCTCACCAATCGCATTTTTTACGCCTGCACGAATATCACTTACTATGCGGTCGCGACGTTTACGTACTTGTTCAGCATCCGCTAGGGCAAGCTCAAGATTAATAATTTCAATATCTTTGTATGGTTCAATAGCTCCATCGACATGATGAATGTTTGAATCGTCAAAGAAACGCACCACCTGAAGAATGGCATCTGTTTCGCGAATATGTGAGAGGAATTGATTTCCGAGACCTTCCCCATCAGAGGCGCCTTTTACGAGTCCAGCGATATCAATAAATTCTATGGCAGTAGGAATAACCTCTTTACTTTTAGAAAGCTCCGCAAGTTTATTGAGTCTTTCATCAGGTACTCCTACAACTCCCACCGATGGGTCGATAGTACAAAAGGGATAATTCTCTGCCGGGACGCTTGCTTTAGTGAGTGCATTAAAAAGCGTGGATTTCCCCACATTTGGTAGACCGACAATTCCAATACGAAGCATCATTCAAAACTACAGGTTGTACGGATAAAAAGAAAGACCAACTG
>QIHK01000020.1 GCA_003230945.1 Candidatus Kaiserbacteria bacterium | reverse complement strand
GGTGCTGGGTTGGTGGTGGAAACACCAGGGCCACGAGGTCTTGAATTCTCTGATCTGTAACCACCACGATTATTAGAAGGAGAATATGACAAGTCTCCCTTAGATAAGGACGACGTCATATTCACACTCTTTGCAGAAGCAGTGTTTGGCATACCTATAAGTACAGTGAGGAGAAGAGCACCAAAGAATAGAGATACTGTTTTCATTGTGTTTCTGGCGTATCAGACGTATCAGATACCGCTTTGGTTTCTCGTTTTTTCCAGAAGAAGAATCCAGCTCCTAGCAAGAGTAGCAGAGCAATAGAAGAGATAATGATTCCTATTAAAGTGGTGTTTGTACTGCTTTGACAGAGATTCGGATCGATATCCGCGCAAGAATATGACTGGGTAACTTTTTCATACACTCCACCACTCCCAGAAAGAGTTGCCGTAAGGGAAAAATTTGTATACGTTTTCTTTGGTACAAAAGTACTCTTCACTCCGAGTATATTTGCTGTTATGTCTCCAGTATACGTATAGGTATGAATAAGATTTCCTGAATCATCATTGAGAGTAAGGGTAAGAGTCTTTCCTTTTACCACAGGGGCATTGATGGATTGTACACAAGAAAAGAGTGTGTTTTCTTTTCCCGATACGAGTGGGTAACTCGTAATACCTGGGAAATTAATTCTGGTATCTTTTATACCCTCTCGTGTGAAGCGGATATCAAGAATAGATTTAGCATTATGATCCTTCGCTTTCACTACAAGGTAGGAAATTGAATCTTGTATAGGATTGGCAGTATAAGAGACCGTTTTTGTTTCGTGTGCTTTCAGTGCCACTAAAATTGTTTTAGTGGATTTAAGATTTTCTTTACGCAAAGAA
Organism: Candidatus Kaiserbacteria bacterium; assembly: GCA_003230945.1. Classification (GTDB taxonomy): domain Bacteria; phylum Patescibacteriota; class Minisyncoccia; order Phycocordibacterales; family Phycocordibacteraceae; genus C7867-001. Next base: position 26,187 of record QIHK01000020.1, on the reverse strand, counting down.
TCCCATGAATAGAGATCCCATGTAACGGGAACAACTACCGATTCACTCTTTGGATTAACAAGCTTCACTTTAACGAGGACTGGCTCATTCTTTTTGAAAAAAGGAACAAACGCAGCAGAACCATATGTATCGCCATTTAAGGTAATGCTACTATTATCTAAGTAAGCGACTCCTTCTTTAGAAGAACTTGTAATGGAAAAATCAGCTGTTCCCCCTGTAACATTATTCGTAAAGGAGAGCCCAAGAAGGTTATATCTTTTATCTGTTTGAAAGAAAAAAGCGGCAGTGTACTCACCCGCTGGAGTATTTCCGGGAATTTTCCATGAAAAGTAAGTCTGTTTCTCTCCCAGAGCAGGGAGCGTATAGGTTTTATCAAGAGCAAACTGGTCGACAATGTTACGACCATTTGCACGAGCGAGAGAGGCATCACCTCCTTTGCGGAAAATCTTTACATAGACTGAACCATTCACGATAGGAAATGGATTATTATTTTTTATATTTCCTTCAAAAGTGAGTGTTGCTCCAGGAACACTTTGAGGAAGAGTTGTATTCATATTGACCTGCACACTGCCAAAACGATAATAGTTGAAACAACTTACGGCTCCAGTGGTGGAAGCTGTAACCTGGGATTGGTCTGCATTTGGACCAAAGCGCGGAATAGATTGAAAAATCTTTTTCTGTTGTGCTGGAGAAAGTGCTTTAAATTGAGCGGGAGTAAGTGTTTGATTAGCTGGTTCACTTCCTTGCGCAGAAACGAATAACGGTAGAGCGAGAGCAAAAATAAAAGCTCCGATAATTTTTTTACTATTCATTACCATTCATTATACAGATAAATTTCTTCCAAATTATCTTATCCCCGTATTGCACTACCTGTTGAGAACAGAAAATACCGTAAAGTTGCATGAGAAAGATAAGACGGTATGATTACTGCAGTCGTCACCCTTGCCCACGTGCTAATTTAGGTATTATATTTTTTACTTTGTATTATTTTGATACAAAATGATGCCGTTATTTTTATGTATGCCCGTATCTGATATACTGAAAATAATGTTGTCCTCAGCACTTGGTTTCTCCGCATGAATACAACAAAACAAGAACGAATAATTGTATCTGTCGGAGGATCACTTATAGTTCCAGACGCTGTTGATACTAATTTTTTAAAAAAATTAAAAACAGTCATACTTAAAAAAGTACAGGAGGGATATTCTTTTATTATTATTGCCGGAGGTGGTAAGACTGCGCGACGCTATCAAGACGCAGCGAATGCCGTTACACCACTCTCTCCACAAGACCTTGATTGGGTTGGCATCCACTCGACACGTCTCAATGGTCAACTCTTACGAAATATATTTGTAGGATATGCGCACCCGCAGGTCATTCACAATCCAACAATCAATATTGATACGAAAGAACCTATTATCGTCGCTGCAGGTTGGCAACCAGGCTGTTCCACTGACTATGATGCGGTACTCTTTGCCAAGAAATTTGGCTCACACCGACTCGTCAATTTAACAAATATTGATTATGTATATACTGCCGATCCAAAGAAAGATACGAGTGCAGTAAAGATAGAAAACACCACATGGAAAGAATTTAGAAAAATTATTCCTGAAAAATGGAATCCAGGTCTTTCTTCCCCGTTTGATCCTATTGCCGCGAAAGAAGCTGAATCTCTTGAACTAGAAGTTGCCATCATTAACGGAGCGAAACTCGATGAATTTTCTCACTATCTTGACGGGGAATCTTTTATCGGAACAACCATATCTTGAAAGAGAGCGACTCTTTCCCGTAAAGAAGATGTTGAGTAGCTATGGGTACGTTCGTGATAATAAAGTACATCTGCGAGCTCTTGTCCCGTAGCCTCTCTTCCCTTCCAGTCACTTCCTAGAATGCGAATATGAGGACCTAAATCTTTTATTTTTGTATATAAATCAGGTTCATCAGTATAAATAAATATCTCATCTACATAACGAATGCCTTTTAACAAAATTTCTCTCTCTTCAACAGAAAGTATCGGCTTATTTTTCTTTTGCCCGCGATAGGCTATGTCGGTAATCGAAGGATCTATTTGTAGACCAGCTACTAATACCTCACAGTGATTTTTAGCGTCTTCAAGCATTAACATATGACCGGCATGAAGAAGGTCAAAGGCACTACACACAAGTCCTTTTTTTAATTTCTTGTTAGTAATTGTACTTGAAGATTTCATAGATTTTTTATTTTTTAGTAGACCAGTTAGCAATCGGAATAAGGAGTGGCGCCGCTAAGAGAATAGAGGAATAAGTACCAGCAATGACTCCTACAAGCATAACCAGTGCAAACACTTTTGTAGTAGCGGCACCGAGCATTACAAGGACAACAAGAGCAAGGACAACAGTGAGTGACGTATTGATGGAGCGTGTAAAGGTTTCTGATATAGACTTCCCTACGGTCGTCTCGAATGTCTCTTTAAGCCCCGTTTTTTCATTATTTGAAAGATGCTCGCGTATGCGATCAAAGATGATGATAGTATCATTTACCGAATAACCAAGTAGGGCTAAGAGAGCAGTGACGAAGAGAGCATCTACCTCTACACCAGTGAAGTGCGCCATTATAGCGAATAAACCAGCTGGAATAATGAGATCGTGTATAAGAATAACAATAACCGCGAATCCATATATCCAACTCGACACCGGTTTTGATACCTTTCGAAAAGCAAAAGCAATAAATAACATAATGGCAAGTGCGACACCAAATATTGCCCAGATAGCCTTATTTGCAAATTGAGCACCGAGCGATGGTCCAACTGATGTGTAAGAGAGTTCCGTCACCGATGTATTATTTTGCGAAAGAGCGCTAAGAACAGCAGTATGTTCATCCGGCGTCATAGTACGCGTACGAATAGAAACAGCATTTGACCCTGTTTCCCGTACCGAGACTTCCCCAAGTGGTACTGTCGCAACTTCTTTTTTAATAATCGACAATGCCGGACGATTATTTGAGTACGATATCTGCATTAAAGAGCCTCCACTGAAATCAATGCCAAACGGGAGACCGAAGAAAAATATAGCACCGATAGCCACAGACATAATAGTGCCGGTAATCCAAAAAAATAGGGTGCGATGTGTAGCAATAAACATGATTTAAGATTTATGGAAGCCAGAACTTAAGAGAAATCGCCAGGTGCTATTTCGGTGTTCTGGGACAAAAGCCAATAGGTAAATACGCGATATCGAGACTGCTGAGATGAAAGACATAAGAACTCCGAGAAGGAATACAAGTGCAAAACCTTGCACAAATTGAAGTACCCATCCAAAAGAGAATGATACCCGAAATAATCATAGTAAGGTGGCCGTCGCGAATTGCCGTCCATGCTCGAGCAAATCCGATGTGCACCGCTTCGCGAGGTTCTTTACCCTCATGTAATTCTTCTTTGGTACGCTCAAAGATAAGCACGTTAGCGTCAACAGCAATACCCACCGATATAATAAGTCCAGCAATTCCAGATGCCGTGAGAGTGATTGGAATTATTTTAATAATGGCAAGCATAAAAATAAGATATTCAGCGAGCGCCACTGAGGCAACGACACCCATAAAGCGATACCACACAATCATGAAGAGAGCGATGACTAGGAAACCGACGATACCAGCGACAACGCCAGCTGACATGGCGGCGGAACCCAATGTCGGTCCAACCGACGAAGAACTCTCAAGTGAAATAGGTACCGGAAGAGCACCAAAGTTTAGATTTTTTACGAGATCACGAGCTTCAGTCGGAGAAAACTGGCCAGTGATAGTCGCTTCACCGCCCGAAATAGCTTCCTGAATCACTGGTGTTGATATAGGCTTACCATCAAGGAAAATCGCCAGTTTTTGTCCAACATTGTTTTTTGTAATTTTTTCAAAAAGCTTGGCGCCGGCACTATCAAACTTAAGTAGTACTTCCGGCGAAGCAAGCCCTGATGTCGCGCCAGTACCAAACTGAAGTAGTGCCTTAGAGACATACCGACCAGTGAGTCCTGTCGAAATATAGGTAACTGCAGTTGTTGTTCCTACTGTCGTTGTGGTTGCGAGCTTAAACTCGAGCAGTGGTGTTTTGCCGAGAGCATCGACTGCTGCCTTGATATTTGTCACACCAGGAAGATCAACAATGAGGCGGTCTTCTGTCGTGCCAGAAAGCGCACTGGCAGTCTCAGTCTGTACCAAAGGTTCTGCAACACCAAAGAGATTTACTCGACGATCGATGACACCCTGGAGAGCCGAAAGTGCATCAGACCTTTCGTTTGGCGGTGTCTCACTCATGTCGGCCTTATAGACGAGTTCAGTGCCACCTGCCAGATCAAGACCAAGTTTAAAGCGATAGGAACTCAGTTGATTAACCTGAGTTGCCCACACAAAATAGGCAAGCAAAATTCCTACCACAAAGGCAATAAGAGAGAATACTCGGTAACGAGTCATAGGGTGAGTATAGAGGACACAACGCACACCTGCAACTTATCCAAATATCTGTGTAACAGAGAGCCCATAGTATCAATTAAATACTAATATATAAAACCCCTGTCAAGCGCAATGCTTTAAACAGGGGTCAAGTGATTCAAAAAAACCAATGAAAGAACATTCCGAGCTATGGCACCTAAATATTTTTTTGAGGTAACACAAATACGAAGTAATCGTATGGATACCAAAAATGATAAGGTTTACCACGATCCAAGAGTAGAGACAAACCTGTAGAACCGCGATACACACGGAAAATACAATGGTATCCATTAGGATTGATGATGGGCTCCATGGCAATATGAAGCACTTCTCTTCCATCTTGATCCTTGTAGGCAATTCTAAGTGCTGGACCAACTTCCGCCGGACATAATTCAAGTCCAAGTGCAATAACTGCCGCACAAATTTCTTCGTACCTGGCACCAGAGTCAAAGCCTATTTCCTTAACACTGAGTACCACAAGATCCAATTGTCTTTCTTCGGCAATGAGAGGAAATGAAGTCCCGAAACATAAATTATTATCACATTCGTTATGAATGAGGTCTTTCTTGAGAAACCTCATATTTTTATGTGTGCCAATAGTAATCGTTTTCCAGGGAACAAACTTTGTTATGTCTATATCTTTGAATGGATATAAGACACTCCGAAGCGCGGCGGAAAGTGCTTGCCTGTTATGCCTCCAATTTGAGGCTATTCTAGGACTAATGTCCCTCGGCAGAGCATCAAGAACTGCCTCGCGGAAGTTTTCCTGTGCATCAGAAAAAGATGCCTCATATGTCATTACTTTTCCTTTCTATTTTCTAGAGAAAAATGGGCAAAGAAACTGATATTTAGAAAATATCAGTAATTCTCCACTTATACTTATTTATATGTAAAGAACGTCGTTTCCATTACATTAATATAAATATCTTATTTGTCAATAATTAAGATATATTTTATTCATGCGCTCGCGTAGACAGAGCAACAGTATTTCTAAACAACATTGCAACAGCAATAGGACCGATGCCACCGGGAACTGGGGTAAAAAGAGTACATTTTGATGCACAAGCAGGATCAGCATCTCCAACTATTTCTCCAGAGAGCTCTGAGGTGCCTGCGTCAATAAGTATTACTCCCTCTTTAATCATCTCTGGCTTAATGAGATGAGGTGAGCCGATACCGGACACAATAATATCCGCTCCAAGAAGTGCTTCAGTAATGTCTGTCTTTTTATCACGCACCACCATGACACAGGCTCCCTTCTGTGCAAGCCATGCAGCACAGGGCGCACCAACGAGAAATCCGTCACCAATAACTACTATCTGTTTCCCTTCTACGGAAATAGCGTTTTGCGCGAGTACTTCTCGCACCGCTCCTACGACTGGTGGTAAAAGTGCATCGGTATCACCACGCATAAACTTGCTACGTGCTTCACTGCCGAGAACATCTGCATCTTTCATAAAAGGGATGCTGTCACAAACAGCACGAGTATCAACCTCTTGTGAAAGAGGTAGTTGTACTATGATGGCGTCCGCAGTGGCACTTGCCCGTTGTACCTCAGTACGTAGAGTTTCGGTGTCTGAATCTGCTGGAAGTCTGAGTATGTTAAGTACACACCCAGCATCTTTTGCCCGTTTCTCTTTTATGGCGAGATAAGAATGTGTTGGCAGTGTGTCGTCGGTAACAATGGTAAGTATTTTTGGGCTCTGTTTGAGTTCTGAAGCTTGTGTTTGTATCCGTGCAAGAAGGTCTTGCGCAAGTGTTCGACCATCAATAATCATATGTGCAGTGTACGCGAAATCTTAAACAAGAAGAAGAGGATAACTAAAATCTATACAGTTTTATGACGTCGCATATTTTCCGGTACATACGATTCATACGTACCATTAGTGTATTGGAATGCCTCTAAGGCTGTGTACTTATATTTGTAGCCAAGTACGCGAGTAATCTTTGAACCATCTACGGCAATAGGATACGAATAACCTTTCCAACTTCCCGGTGAAGTAGGAATCTTTCCTTGTGTTAAATGCCAAACCCAGAAAAAAACAATACGTACCATCCATGGATAGACTAAAAGTTTTCGCTTCCCTACTGCTTTTCCCATATCCGTACCGAGCACAACTGGTCCAGGCGGACAGATATTAAAAACTATATATTTCTCTGGCAATGCATCAAACGCAAGACGTTCAATGATGTGTGCGACATCATCCTCATGAATAAACTGGCGTAACCAGCGTGGTGTCACTGGCACAAAAGTTACCAGTACTGAAATGAGACGATAGATAAATGAATTTTTCATTTGTCCTGAAAGAGCTGACTGCAGACCGAAACGAATTTTCATAAAACGACCACGTGGACCAGTCACCGCAGCAGGGCGTACAATTGCAATATTTTTTTCTGTTTGTACCCCGTTTAGTGATGAATAATATTTCTGATACTTCTCCTTGAGATGCTCTTCCGCAACGCGCTTTTCTTCTGAGTAAAGATATTCCATTTTTCGAAATGGTTCATCTTCCGTATAACGATGTTCGATAGTGTTGCTCGGATAGGCACCATAGGAGGCGACGGTTGAAAAATGAATGAGGCGCGTAATCTCTTTTTCTCCAAGCGCGTAATCAAATACTTTGTCAGAACCACCGATATTCCAATCCCATTCCATATCTTGCGCGCCATACATCTCACGTATTTGCCATGCGGTATGTATGATGATATCTGGATGATAGCCACGTACTTTTTCTTCCCAATCGTCTGCGACATTTGTGCAGAGGTACACAAGCTTCGGTTCCTTACGAAGAATGTCTGGAATTGGTTCCTTATCGAGACCGATAATTTTCTCAACATCATCACGAGCAGAAAAATGCATAACGAGCATCGTACCGATATATCCTGCTGCACCGGTAATAAAAATAGTATGTTTCTTTTCCATGTATTTATTTCTAATCTACCAAGAACTCACGCGAAAGAACATACGTTTGATAGTCTTGAGAGCAATGATAATGTCGAGACCAAGTGAACGATGTTTCAGATAATAAAAATCATACGCAAGACGAACTTTTGTTTCTTCCACTGATTGTGGACTTACATTCCCCGGCTCATAACGTTGATTGATTTGTGCCCAACCAGTAATGCCCGGCTTCACAAGATAGCGCGCTTCATAATATGACAATTCATTTGCCAGCCGTTCTCCTAATGCCCGAATATCATTTCTCGGTCCGATGAGAGAAAGATCCCCGGAAAGAATATTCAAGAATTGAGGAAATTCATCAAGTGATGTTTTACGCAGAAATGCCCCCACTCGTGTGATTTCATTATCCCCTTCTCCTTTCCATACACCCGCGTCACTGTAACGCATGCTCCGAAACTTATATGCCTTCATTGTCGTCCCATGTATCCCAAATCGATCCTGACGTATGAAAATTGGGCCAGGTCCTTCAATACGTAACGCAAGCCAAATAAATGGTAGGACAATAAGCGTCACAATACCCATCAAAATGCCACCAATATCATCAATAATTCGTTTCGCTATTGTGTAGAAAAGTGAGTTCGTGGGAGCAACATGCTCAAGAAACCAAATAGAATCCAGTAAAGATAATGGAATCCGATCAAATATTTCTTCATAGATATCCTCAAAGACCGCAAATTGGTACTGACGATGCACCCGAGTAAGGTCATAAATAATTGGCGCGATATTGTCGGTTTTCCGCGAATAAGTGTCAGCAACAATAAGAGTAATCATTTTATCTTGAATCTTTTGTATAAACATACTTGGATTCGCAAAATCACTTTCCGTCACCCGATAACAAAATTCAATGCCATAACGAGTATTATTATTCACCTCGGTAAATAATTCATTTGCTTCAGGACCTTCTGCAATAAGCACGGCGCGAATACGGCGTGGGTCTGCGAGCAAACTCGGATAGAGAGTGAGTCGCCAGAGAAATATGAGAATAAGTGAAACGACAAGATACAACGCAAGAATAGTTTTTGGTGCAATACCAAATACAGGAATGAGAAAGAAAAATATTGCTGCAAAGAGAATATTCGCAATTTGCGTTTTCATAAGTGCGTCAGGGAGACGGCTTGGAAAGAGTAAAATCTGTTTCCCGTAAAGTCCCGCACCGTAAAATACAAGAAGCCAGAGAAAAAACAGAAACGTAAACGGAATACTATATGACGCTAAAATTCCAACAGATGGAGGAACTCCGTAACGTAACCAAAGGGTCAAATAAAGTGACACCACAAAAGTGATTAAATCACCTATAAAAAGAAGAGAAGGCGAACGTCTCCCGGAAGTAGTCATTGTGATAGGGTTATATAGTAAGTAACCAAACTAAGCAACCAAAAGTTATCATCTTTATACATGTATATACTTTACGTCATTACGAAGACAAACGCAGGTGGGGCACAAAAATATGTGTATGACCTTGCGGTTGCTGCAAAAGCAAAAGGACATACGGTCACAGTTGCTTATGGTTTACCCACAACAACACAAAAAGGATCTGACTCATTAATAACACGACTGACTGCAAAAAATATCCGTTCAGAACCCATACGCGGTCTCACACGTAATGTAGGTTTTATACAAGAAGTATTTGCTCTCTTTGAACTAGTGCGTCTCTTTAAAAAAGAACAGCCAAACATCGTTCATATTAATAGTTCGAAAGCTGGTGCACTCGGCACTCTCGCAGCGCGCCTTGCGGGTGTCCCGCAGATTATCTTTACTGCGCACGGTTGGTCTTTTAATGAATCACGACCTTGGTGGCAAAAAGTAATTTTATTTTTTGCTTCCGGGACAATTGTTTGGCTTTCACATAAAACTATTTGTGTATCAGAAGCGGTACGGCACAACATTGCGCGTATGCCATTTGTACGACGGAAACTTACCGTTATTCATAATGGTATAACCTGTCCACCTCTTCTTTCCCGTGAAAAAGCACGGGCAACCTTACACCCTCGTGTCGTTGGTAGCTATTGGGTTGGTATGATTTCAGAATTGCATCCAACAAAATGTATCGACGTGGCTATCCGTGCCTTCGCTCACCTAGTGGAGTCTCATCCAGAAGTAATCCTCGTCATTATTGGTGAGGGTGAAAAACGTACCGAACTCGAAACAATAGTGAGTGAACTACATTTGCACAATCATATTTTCTTTGCTGGTTCTAAAGAAAATGCGGGAACACTCTTATTAGCATTCGATCTATTTATTCATACTTCTCGTTCAGAAGCATTTCCTTTCGCTATCTTAGAAGCAGGATGTGCGTCGCTCCCCGTTGTTGCTACACGAGTGGGAGGAATCCCAGAAATTATTCTAAATAAAGAGTGTGGGTTGCTGGTGCCTGCCTACGATACCATTGCGTTAGCGACCGCGATTAAATCACTTATGCAAGATTCTCCTCGTGCCTACACGCTCGGCGCGCGTCTTCATACTCGTGTCCTGCAAGAGTTCCCAAAAACGCGTATGCTCGAAGACACGTTTGCGGTATATCAAATTTAACCGCCTAAATACTCATTATTTTGAGTATCACGTGCAGCAGCGCGCCCATGACGCGCGAGCGACGTGATGATCCCAAGGGCACCAAACTCAAGCACTAAATGAGAGCCACCAGAACTCATAAAAGGAATAGTTGTTCCAGTTACCGGTAAAAGACCAAGTGAGATGCCGGCATGAATAGCGACATGTGCTGAAAAAAGGATAAGAAACCCGAGAGTAAAAAAGGCATCGAAATTAGTTGCTGATGCGCGTGCAATTTGTACGAGCCGAGTAAAAAGGAGTGCATAGAGAGCGAGAATCATGAGTATGCCAGCATACCCCCACTCTTCTGCAAATGCGGCAAATATAAAGTCCGTTTGGTATTCTGGAAGAAATCTAAGTTTTGATTGTGTACCATACCCAATACCTTTTCCAAATAATTCACCACTCCCTACTGCAATTTTTGCTTGATACGCATTATATCCAACACCACGAATATCACTTGCTGGATTCACAAAAGAGACAATACGCGCTCGTTGATATGGTTTTAATCCGCCAAACCAAAGAGCGGTTGCAACAATAATGGCAATAAGACCAAGCATCGCTAAATGTTTTTTAGAGATACCGGAGATGAGCATCATGCCGAGCCATAGAGAACTGAAAATAATGGCATTCCCCATATCCGGTTCAATGACAATAAGAAATATAAAAGAGAACGCATACATACCAGAAATAAGAATATGTCTCACATCACTTATTTCGACATGGCGTCGTGAAAGATATTTTGCCAATAGAGCAATGAGAGCGAGTTTTGCTAAATCTGCGGGTTGAAACGAAACTGGACCGAGAGAAAACCATGCACGCGCTCCCATAATCGGATGTGCCACTACTAACAGGAGCGCCAAAAGAAATAAGGCAACGCCATAGAGTGTCATGACTACCGGCATACGTCGTATGAAACGCAAATCAAGTACCGAAAGTACTAAATACAATACTATCGAGAGGACGAGCCAGAGCATCTGACGCGGAGCAAGAGAAACTCCTTGACCAAAAGTACTCATCGTAAGAATGCCAAGCAAAGCAAGTGTGATTGCCGGGAGCAGTAATGTCCAATCAAAGAAAAGAAAGTTTCTTTTAAATCGAAATAAAAATGTAGTCATTTATTATTTAAATAAAAGTTAAGGTAAAGGAATTATTGGCACTACCTCAATAGTTGCAGGAGTACTCACAAAAGAACCATTCCAAGTGAAAGTAGCCACCGCTGTTCCCTGTCCACTGATAGTTGGAAGAATTGTCTTTGATGCTGCAATAATATTCCCCGAAGTATCACGCACCATAACTATCGCCCGTACATTGGTAAGAGGAGTCGTATCTTTATTAGTAAATGTTGCGTGAATAATTGGATTATCTGTTGTACCGCCACGTGTTGTATTTGAGACAACTGGTATTATCCGTGTGTCATTCGTAAATCGATACCATTGCACTGGAGTATCAATTGATAGAAATACCGACGAGACAATGTGAGTAGCACTTGCGACGCCTGGTACGAAAATAGCTATTGTTGAGGAAGGAGGTAAATCAATAGTGCCATGTACCTTCCGAAGGAAAATATTGTTAGATCCATAAATCGAAATAGTGTACGGCACCGCCTTTGCTGCGACAGCGATATTTTTATTTTCTACTTCTGCAATAACGTCTGTTCGTCCAACACCGTTTGGAATAGCTTTTGTGAAAAGTACAGTAGGGGCCATTCCTAGAGGGCCACGACAACCTTCTTCTTTATTTTGACCATTGCCAGCGCATGAGGATGTATGGTTCAAACTAGTAATAAAAAATACCGCTACTATCGCCACAGCAATACTGCTGAGTATGGAGATAATTATTAAACGTCTTTGTGTTGCCCATGACATACCTACAGTATAAACGAAAAACGCCACACTTTCGCGTGGCGTTTTTTATTCAAGTGCTTGGTTCTGGCGGTTAGCTACTCTCCCCACCTTTAACAGTGAGTACCATCGCCGCAAATGGGCTTAACTTCCGTGTTCGGAATGAGAACGGGTGTGACCCCACCGCCGAACCACCAGAACCGAACACTCGAAAACTTCCTCTGCCGAAGCCTAGAAAGCCGAGTGTACGATACAAAACGAATACGTATATAAATAAGCATAAGCACAATATGATTGTGTCATTCAGAGTTCCACACGGGAAACTGGACATATTAGTACTCCTCGGCTCCATGCCTCGCGGCACTTCCACCTAGAGCCTATCAACCTGGTAATCTTCCAGGAGTCTCATAACGATTCCTAATCTCAGAGCGCGCTTCCCGCTTATATGCTTTCAGCGGTTATCGCAACCCGACATAGCTACCCAACGATGCTCTTGGCAGAACAGCTGGTAGACCAGAGGTCAGTTCATCCCGGTCCTCTCGTACTAGGGACAAGCCTCTTCAAGAATCAACGCCTGTAGTAGATAGGAGACCAACCTGTCTCACGCATCTTGTTTGCTCCGATTACTCGGAGGATCGGACTGTAACTTCATCGGTTCTCGATGATCAACATTCAGTCTCTACGGGCAATAATTATAAATAATACAATTATATTCCCTCGGTATTACCCTTCCATGTATTGGATTCGGGTTTTACCGATATAAGTTGATTTGCTTCCCATGTATTCCTACATGAGACCGCCGTAATATGGTTGGCTCTATCTGTTTTTATGTAGACGAAAAAACATTTATATAATTTTATTTCTGATAACAGAAACTCAAAGGGATTCAAACGGTGAGAATTTCGAGAAAACTCGACAATCCTCACGGTTTGAACCCAGCTCGCGTACCTTTTTAATTGGCGAACAGCCAAACGCTTGGGACCTGCTCCAGCCCCGCGCTAAGGTGAGCCGACATCGAGGTGCCGAACTCCGCCGTCGCTATGGACGCTTGGGCGGAACTAGCCTGTTATCCCCAGGGTAACTTATATCCGTTAATCTCTGGCCGCATCTAAGGCGTACCATCGGTTCACTATGCTCTGCTTTCGCATCTGTTCGGGATGTACCCCTTTCAGTTAAGCTCTCTTATGCCATTACACTATCGGCACGGTTTCCATTCGCGCCTAGAGAACCTTAATAGACTCCTCCGTTACTCTTTAGGAGGATGGCGCCCCACCAAAACTACCCGCCACGCACGGTCCCCCGTTGGATCCCAACGGGGTTAGACACTGCAAAATTCAAGAGTGGTATTTCATATTGCGACTCCACATCCCCCAAAAGGAATGTCTCAAAGTCTCCCACCTATGCTACGCATGAATCCCACAGAGCCAATACGAAGTTGTAGTAAAGCTCCTGGGGTCTTTTCGTCTAACTACAGGTATCCGGCATCTTTACCGGAATTGCATTTTCACCGAGCGAGTCCTCGAGACAGCTTCCCAGTCATTACACCATTCGTGCACGTCGGAACTTACCCGACAAGGAATTGCGCTCTTCGTTTCCTTTAAAGCACGCGAAGGACCATATCTTTTCCCTAGCACCTCAATGTGCGTAGGGCTATGACGTATGGCCTCTTGGAGTCATCAACGGACAAAGTACAGATTGCTCCATACTAAGGTAACTTAGTGTATTCTGTTTATCCTACAATCGTCCCAGTCCTTCGCGGTGCGACAAATGTCACACCGCGAACCTTAGGACGATTATAGTTATCGCCGACATTCACCGGGGCTTACACAGTCCAGCATACTACCGAAGCAGCATACCAACCGTGGTTGACCTTCCGGCATTGGTCAGGTGTCACCCCCTATACATTCTCTTACGAGTTCGCAGGGAGCTGTGTTTTTGATAAACAGTTGCCAGGAAAACTTTCGCTGCGGCCCCTCTTGCGAGGGGCAGACCTTATCGCTAACTTACGGTCGCTTGTTTGCCGAGTTCCTTGAGGACCTCTCACTCGTTCGTCTTGGGCTACTCGCCCTGACCACCTGTGTCGGTTTGCGGTACGGTCGCACATAGAGTTAATACTTAGAAGTTTTTCTTGAAACCGCGCTTTCTGTTCTCTCTCCCCCCGTAAGAGGAGATTGTGTCCATACTCGGGCTTAATGCACGCCGGATTTACCTAACGCGCGCCCTCACATGAACAACCGGAATCCAATCACCGGCAACAAATACAGCAATCCGTCACTCCATCGCCTCTATATACGGTCACGGAATATTAACCGTGTGTCCATCGGATGCGGCTCTCGCCATCTCCTTAGGCCCGACTAACCCTCAGTTGATCACCATAGCTGAGGAAACCTTGGTCTTTCGACGTGCGGGGTTCTCACCCGCATTGTGGTTACTTGTACCAACATTCTCACTTCGCATCGCTCCAGGACGGGTCACCCCTTACCATTCATCGCAGATGCGAACGCTCTCCTACCGCTTGCAAGCTTCACTAGAGAGCCGAATCATTTGATTCAGCTATATGTTTTTTGAAATATGGTTGGGATGGGAGGATTTGAACCTCCGACCCTCTCCTTCTAATGAAGGAGCTGCGCTACCAAGCTGCGCCACATCCCCTATATCCCTATATTTCACTTCTAATGAACTTATTTATTTGTGTGCCAGTCACAGAATCCTGTGACTAATTCAGAGCTCAATCACATGGTGACTGACACACGCTGAGGAAACATATTGTATCCCCAGTGAAGCTTACAAGCCCGCAGTTTCGGCACTACGCTTAACCCCGATCATCTTCGGCGCAAGAACCCTCGATGAGTGAGCTGTTACGCTTTCTTTAAATGGTGGCTGCTTCTAAGCCAACATCCTCACTGTCAGTGGATTCTCACTTCCTTATAATGTACTGAGCGTAGATTTAGGGGCCTTAACTGGCGATCAGGGCTCTTCCCCTCTCGATCGATGGAGCTTCGCCCCCACCTTCTAACTGCCGCACGGGTACATGGTATTCGGAGTTTGATAGGAACCGCGAGATTTCTCCCTGTCGGTCCCTTCCAGTGCTCTACCCCCATGCACATTGCGACGCCAGCCCAAAAGCTGTTTCGGAGAGAACCAGCTATTCCCAGATTCGATTAGCTTTTCACTCCTTACCACAAGTCATCCCAAGGCGTTGTACGACCTACGGGTTCGGGCCTCCATCTGTCTTTCGACAGACTTCACCCTGCTCATGGTAAGCTCATCTGGCTTCGGGTCGTATGCATCCTACAATCGCGCTATTCACACTCGGTTTCCCTACAGCTCCGCCCCGTAAGGGCTTAGCTACGCAAGATACACACACTCGTTGGCTCATTCTTCAATAGGCATGCCGTTACGGAATAATCCCGAAGGACTATCCGCTTCGACCCTTTGTAAGTACACGGTTTCAGTTCTATTTCACTCCCCTCTCGGGGTTCTTTTCACCTTTCCCTCACGGTACTAGTTCACTATCGGTCATAGGATGTATTTAGCCTTACCGGTTAGTTCCGGCAGATTCACTCGAGCTATTCGTGTCTCGAGCTACTCAAGAATATAAACAAGAGTCGTCATTTATTTCGTCTACGGGGCCATTACCCTCTGGGGCGTTGCTTTCCAGCAACTTCGACTATAAAGACGATTGGTAACTCTTTTCGTACAAGTACGACGTTCATATCTTACAACCCCCCTTTCCGAAGAAAGAGGTTTGGGCTTTTCCCTTTTCGCTCGCCGCTATTCAGGGTATCACGAGAGTTGCGTTCAATTGACACGAACATACGCGCCAATTGAACGCAACTCATATTGTTCTCTTTTCCTCCGGGTACTGAGATGTTTCACTTCCCCGGGTTCGCTCTACACAGACGTGACTCCGTGAGTTCCAGTTCAATACTGGAGGGTTCCCCCATTCGGAAATCTCCGGATCAAAGGCTACAAATCGCCTCCCCGAAGCTTATCGCAGATTAGTCGCGTCCTTCATCGCCATCCTAGGCCAAGGCATCCACCGTGCACTCTTCTTGTCTCCCGTATGGAGACCTGAAAACCACAATCTATATTTAATGCTCTTAGACCTCGTATCTTTTAACAGATACGATTTCTTATTTTTGCTTACCTGTTTTACGTATTCGTATGTCGAAGATCGCGTGCTTCTGAAAAGAAAGAACCGCCCCAAGGAGGACGGTTCGTTAATGCGAACGCGCTGGCCTAATAGCCTTCCCCTTGATTAGTGGTTATTTCGTTCGTAAACACGTGGTGAGAAGTATAGACGAGGTAATGGGAGGCGTCAACCCCTCTTTATATACAACGATAAACACCCGCGCCATTGGCGCGGGTGTTTATCCAAAAGCACCTACTAGTCCTTGATTTCTGACTGAAGTTTTTCGAGATAATGAGCTGCTGATGTTTGACCACCAAGCCCAAAAGCAAGACCGACTGCGAGTGATACTGCAATAACAACACCAGTGAAAAGTGTTTGTACAAATGCAGTTGCCACTTGAAGCTGACTGAGGGCTGCTAGAATTGCAAATACCCAAATTGCGTATCGTGACACTTTGCCGAGGAAGTTTGCAGAATGCAGAGAAGCAGCTTTCGCTGATCCTACAACAAACTGTTCGACTGCCTGTGCAACGACCGCGGCGACGAGAAGGATGAGTACGGCGACGATGACCTGTGGAAGATACCCAAGCACGACATCACGAATGAAGAGATTAACAGCATCGAGATGTAGGACACCAAGCGCGGCGACCAAGAATACAACGATGAAGAACCATTCGACGAGCCAACCAAGGAATCTGCCTGAGGAGAGCCTAAAACCTGCACGAGAAACAATGCGCTCGACACCGGCTGCCTTAAGTGCCTGATCGACACGAAGCGAATTAGTGATTTGCTCAACCACACGGCCGAGACCAACTCCGATGAGCCAACCGACAACGAAGATTATTATTGCGACGATTAAATTGGGTATGAACCCGACCAGTCCGTAAAAGAGACTCTGGAAAGACTGGCTAAGTACGCCCGCCCATGTAGTGAAAACCATAATGAATACAGGAAAAATTAAACGATTAAATACTCATCTAGAGCACCTTTTTAAAGTGTAGCAATTTCTACAGACCAATGTGGTCAATTAAGAGACGGTGTGGATAGTCGAATACATCGCGAAGAAGACGATCATATACTCCTTGGCGATAGCGGAAATCAGGTGTTGGAAATGAGGCATATCTAATTTCTCGTCCCAGTTCTGCTTCAAGAGTTCGAATCGCCTGCGCCAGTATTCGCTCGTCAAGATTGTCTCCCACAATAAGAATATCTATTTGTGGTTCATCAATTCCCATAAAAAGTCCTGAAAGAACAACAAGACGAAGCGAACCAGAACGCCTTAGTTTAGAAAGCATATCTTCCGGACGAACATTTGTCGTCTCGCGAATAAAGACATCAAGTGCATTCAAGTGTTCAAATTTTGCATTAGTTTGATAACGCGCAGTTGCTCTACTCCCCTTTTTTTTCAAGAGTCCAAGTGTTGTCATTTCTAACAATTCTTTTCGAGTGATTTCTTTTGAAAGTTTTGAACGTGAAGTAATCTCCTTCAAATTAAAAGCAGTATCCTTATTGAAAAGGAAAAGTCTGAGTAATTTAAGTCGTGCTGCCGATCCAAATAGTTTTGCGAGTGGTTCCATGGTACTGCGCCAGTGTACTCAGATAGAGACAAAAATGCAAAAATCAGGCTCCGCGGGAGCGGAGCCTGATTTTCAGACGAGATAATTAAACAGTAATTACTTAAGTGTCACAGTGGCACCCGCTGCCTCAAGTGTTTTCTTAAGTTCCTCTGCCTCTTCCTTTTTAAGACCCTGTTTAAGCATAGATGGAGCACCATCAATGAGATCTTTTGCTTCTTTGAGACCAAGAGAGAGAGCAGCTTTCACTGCTTTGATAACAGCGATTTTCTGATCACCTACATTGGTAAGTTCAACATCAGCTGTAGACTTTTGATCTTCTTCATCTTCACTACCGGAAGCGGATCCGGCAACAGCGACTGCCGCTGCAGATACACCAAACTTTTTCTCAAAAACTTTTACGAGTTCTGAGAGATCAAGCACGGTCATCTTCTCGATTTCCTCAACGATTTTTTTAAACTTTGTTGGAACCTCCACTTCTTCCGCCTTCTCTTCTACTGCGGGAGTTGCAGAAGATTCTGCAGGTGTTGCAACTGGAGCTACCTCTTCTTTGACGGGAGCTTCTGTCGAAACATCTGCTGTCTTTGTTTCATCTGCCATAATTCTAAATTTACGAATGAATAATTACTACGCTTCTTTCTGCTCACGAATTTTATCGAGAGCAATTACAAGTCCTTGTATAGGACTATTGAGTACATTTACAAACATGCCACGGAGCACCGGTGTCGGTGGAATCATTGCAATGGAAGTAATCTGTTGGGCATCTACATACGCATTTTCAAATACACCTCCGAGGAGAGTAAGGGTATTTTTAATTTTTTTACCAAACTCATAAATACTGCGTGCTGGAGCCGTCACCTCATCACTTGTCCATGCAATAGCAACTTCTCCTGGAAGATCAGGAATTTCACCCTGATAACCACTCTCAGTAAGAGCATGTCGAATGAGTGTCTTCTTTGCAACGTAATACTTCACGCCTACTTGAGAAAGCTCTCCACGCATTTTGGATGAATCCATAACGGTGAGCTTCGTAAAGCCAACGAAAGTGATTGATGTTGCTTCAGAAATTACGTCTTTAACTTTAGCGATTATTTCGCTCTTTTTTGCTTTCGATATTGCCATAATTATATTTCGTACGAACGAAAAAAAAGGAGAGTTCGACCTAATTAAGGTCTCCCTACGCAAGATTCACGCTTTAATAGCCACTTACGGTCTTTGGTTCGTACTTCGCCACCATATCAGGAATCTCTTTTGTCAGCAAGAGAATTGCTTGCAAATATATATATTTATGATATAAAATAAACAGAGTTTTAGAAAGGAACCTTGCATGTTTTCAATGAAAGAAATTTGTCGCGATCAGCGCATTGCGCTCGTTGCCACACTGCATGCCATAGCTGAAATCGGCTATGGCAAGTTGCCCGGATGGAACCGGGAAGATTTAGCTGAACGTCTCATAACATCAGGAATACTGAAAAAAAGTATAAAATACCCTGATTATTTTGAGGCAAAAAATGATTCAGTGAGAACAGTATTGCTCTCGCTGAACGAAAATAGTGCCGTCATCAATTAGTGACGACATAATGGCCACTTCCCTTTAAGGAAGTGGCCATTATTTTTTATAATTTCATCGTCGTACCTACTGCGTGAAGAATAAATAACCCTATAGCGATAAGCACCGTAAATCCTATTGAAAATTTCACGAACTCAATTAAGAACGGCAACATACGTCGTTCTTTTTGTATGAGACTCTCATTATTTTTTTGAGGCTTCATAGGCAGTAATAGCTTTAAGAAAATTTTTATCTGTTGAAAGAATTGATGGATTTTTAGTTCGCAATGCTTTTACAATGCGCACTGCTTCCTTGGGATTTCCATTCACATATTGCACTTTTGCAAGATCATACTGAAAAGTATAGTTATTTGGATCAAGCGATATAACTTTATTCAAGAAGAAGGTGGCGTCTGCCCAATTCTTCGTCATTTCATAATACCCTACCGCACGCTTCGCCGTTGTAAGGCTACTCTTATAAAAGAGTTTTCCCTTTTCAGCTTCTTTTGTTGCGTTTGTCTTATCTCCCGAAACATAAAAAAGATCTGCGAGAACAAAGTGGGGCTCTGAAAGAGTTGGTACTAGTGTGAGATAACGAGAGAGAATATTTCGAGCTGCGGCATAACCGGCGAAACGCTTTTTAGATCCTGCGGGGTAGGTGTTCGCATTACTGATAGAAAGATTGGCGAGGACATACCACCCTTGATACCGATTCGGTGATCCTTTAATGGCACGAGCAAGCGCTTCTGAAAGAAGACCTTTGCTGACAGATTCGCCTTTCGGTGCGAGGGTGAGAATATGAGCAAGATAGAGCGCTGTACGCGCGTCGTATGGATATTGTTCAAAGTTCGCTATTAAAATATTTTTGGTTGCTGTGTACGTAGAGACTAATGCTTCTCCTGTAAGAGTCTCACGTTGGGTACTGCTATACATCTCATACGCTTGATAGCCATATTCAAGTCCGGCATACGTTCTAAGTGCCATGCCTTGAGAAAGCATAGTGACTGATAGTGTCGGATTACTAATTTGGTAGAGATAAGCTTGCGATAAGTCATAGGCGGCAAGCGCAGGACGTACTGAAACAGGGATAATAAGAAATACTAAGAACAAAGCAAACGGCCAAGAAAGTGCCCGCGTCCAAACAGGAAATGAAAGTGGCTCACGTATCGCTTCAGAACCGGAAATAGCAAGAGCCATAGAAAGAAGCGCGAGGAAGAGCCAGAACGAAGAAATGGTATCGAAGACAAAGAAATTCTGTACCGCGTACACAACAGCAAGAAGAGCGAACGCTGTTGCATAAGTATACGTACCATTCTTTCTGAAACGATACGCAGCAATAAAAAATGAACCAATGAGAATCAGATAAAGGAGAAGTCCGCCGATGCCGTACTGTGCGGCATAATCGAGAAAAGCATTGTGAGAGCGGTCAAACCACTGCTCTTGAATTTGTGTTGGATTATAAAAAGTATTGAATAGAACATCAATATGTTCAGCACCAACTCCAAGTACCGGATGTTGTTTTATCTCTCCAAGCATATTCTTCCAAATGAAAAGACGACTTGCGACATCAGTGTCATTTGTTGAGATTGAGGCGATACGAGAAATAGGCTCAAATGGTATTTGTACCAGTGACGATCGGAACAATACGAAGAGTCCGCCCACTACAATGAGAACCATAAGCGCACCACCCGACCACGCACGACGAGAACTATTTCCTGTGAGCGCGCCATAGACAAGAGCAAGTAGTAGCGCCACACCAAGAGCAAGTATTGTGCCTCGTGTCGCGGTGAGAAGAATAGCAATAAGCTCTGCACCAATGGCAGTGTATGCGAGCCGTTGCCAATACCCACTCGCGAGCTCTCGTGCTGTCGCAAAAGTTGCAAAGAGAGCAATGCCAAGATAACCAGCGAAAAAAGCAGCGTTGCCTAAAAGACTCCCTACACGACCTCCACCAAACAGCCATTCACCAATTCCATACACAGCAACTATGCCACCAATAATTGATATGGCGCGTAAAAGACGTGTAAAAAATAGGCGATCAGTTGAAAGGAGAATGAGATAAAAACTTGATACAGAAAACGTAAGCATGAGAAGCCCATCGCCACGAACTAAGAGACTCCAAAAACTTCGATAAAAATCAATACCGAAGAAACTGGCGATATAGGCGAGCGCGAGAAGCGTGAGCGGTGTCCAAGAAGTTGGGCGAAAGAGTCGTTCCCAATAAAAACTAGATCCGTGTGCAACAAGAATAGCGAATATAGCTATTGAAATGAGTGAGAGCGCATAAAAGAGAAGTGTTTTAGGAACGAGATAAGGATAAATAAGTCCTCCCCAAATAATTATCGGAAGTACTACTGGAGAAATAAGGAGCCAGGGATAAATACGCTCAATATATTTCATCATTGTTTTGTCTTGAGACGCGCTATCTCGGTGTCAATTGATGAAGTGTTCTTTCCGGGAGAGAGCATTTTCACTGTCTGCCACGCTTTGATAGCATCAGTGTACCGACCACTCGAGGTAAGCCATTGTGCCTCTATAGCCAAAACTGGTGCTGTATCTCCGAATTGTTTTGATGCATCGGAAAGAGCCTTTACGATAAATACGGTATTTTTTGGAAATTGTCGGGTGAGATATCTTAACCTCTCTAGATGATACTCGAGCATACCGGGTTCAACGGCGACCGCCTTCGCGTAGGCATCGGCTGCAGTGTAATACGCACCAAGTTGATCCATGAGGTGTGCAAGATTTGCGTATGCAAGCCCCTTGTTTGGATGTATGCGTATTGAACGGTTGTAATTTTTATACGCTAACTCCCCTTTCCCGAGCGATCCATAATCATTTGCAATACCATTATAGAGATCATAATCATCGTACTTATTTTTTCCAAGAAGACTCGTGAGGTTTTTGATATCAGCCTGTGCCTGTTTGATGAGCGTCTCGTCTCCAATGTATGAGCCTTTAAAATCTCCTATCTTAACCTTATCAGCAGTATTTATTGGAAATAATTTTATTGTAGAAGGTGTGTTCGCAGCGGTTGGCTGGCTCACCGGAGTAGTCGTTGTTGAAGCTGTTAACGGCGTAGAAGTGGCAACCGTGCGAGGATTGGGTGGTACGGGAGCTTTTACTCCTCTCGAAAATCCAAAAAATACAAGAATTACCAATCCAATCCCAACGAGCGCACCTATCCAATACCTCTTCGAAAAAGACATAGTAGGCACAGAATACCACAACCAAATCTATCCCCTAAGATGCCATCTTAAACACCCTATCTTAGGGGATTGCGTTACGTTAGGAGATCACGATAATACATAAGAGCTTCTAAAAGGAGTTCATCAAGTTTCGGCATTTCTGCACCAATAAGATTACGAGCTTCACGATCAAGTATTACTGCTTCTGCACGTTCGACAGCAAGATAGTCCAATAAACTAGAATGTTCAAAATGTCGAATCTTATTTTCAAGTACGCGAAGATTACCGATGCGCCCCTCTTTCCAACCCGGTTCATATAATTCTACTGGGTTGAGATGAATATATTGCGCAACTCTCTTAAAATAACCATCACCCGAGATATGCTTTGCTCGGAATGGCTTCACAAAAAGATTACCAACTCGGTCGTTCTTCATATTGAAATACATTGCATAGGCTATCCCAACTTTCTGCATAAACTTAGAGATACCACCCTCTTGCAATTCGCGTAGTAGCAAATGAAAATGGTTCGGCATAAGGCAGTATGCTCCGATTGCTACATATGGATCACCACGCTCTACTTCATATATCTCTCTTCCTTTAATCTTTGCAACGGCGCTTCGTTGTATTAACGATGCACTGTTACAGAGATAAAGTAAATTCTTAAAACGTGCATAATCAAATTTATCTTTAAAAACTATACGTTTATCTATTCCACGACTATAGCAGTGGTACCATTCATCAACTGCAAAAATCTCTCGTCCTTTCATACATACTAAGATAGCATGCTCAAGATGACATCTTAGGAGATTTTATACATATTAAGATAGGGTGTTTAAGATGGCATCTTAGGAGATGGGATAAGTAAAACCCCCGCCAAAGGCGGGGGTTTTACTTGCTAGACCAAATTTCTAGCTGGAAGTTCCGAGGAACTTTTAGCAATGAGATAAGTTAGACTTCCCTCATTAGCTGGAGATTTTCACAAATCTAGGTTTTCTCAGTCGTTAAGGTCAGACCTTAACAGAACTTAACAGAATACTAAGGCTACTCTACTTGGAATAAGTAGTTGCGTTAGAGGTGAAGTTCTTAAGAAGATAACCATTTGTCCAGTCAGTCGTGGCAAGAGCGTGACTCGTAGCCGAGCGATCAGACCAGATTGTGTTGCCAGTTACAGAAGATTCTGCAACAGTTGCGACACTACTTCCGTCAGAAGCAAGCGAGATAGTAACGGTAGAGCCAGTGGTGTAACCAGCGACGGTACCGTAAAGGTCATACGTCTTGGTTGCGCCAGCGGCGATCTGCTGATACTTCGCGTTTGTACTGTTTGCAGTAAGATCGATACTTACTGTCTGGGATCCCGTCGCACCAGCTGCTTGTACATTGCTGTCAAGCAAGTTCGTGCTCTGAGCACTTTCATCCGTCAAGTAGAAATTCTTGACTGAAGAAGCTGCAGTACTCGACGTCGAGACGTTGAAGGTCAATTGAGACCACTCAACTGCTCCTGCAGGATCAGCCGTAATGCTGAACTTGTAGAGCGGTGTCCCTGTCGTTGGTACCGTTACCCCTGATGGAACCATCGCGAATGTTGGAAGCGACTTGCGAACGTAGAACGTACCGCCAGACGTAACACTCGTGGAACCACTTGTAACAGCACTGATGGTGCTTCCTGCACTATTTTGCGCTAGGAAGATTCCTGTGTTTGCACCAGCATCAAGCTTGACGCTGATAGCGGCACCAGAAGTTGCACCCGAAGAAATCGTCGGCGTACCGACAGAAACGTCGAGGTTAGCCGTGTCATCTGCAGGAACAAACATACCGAGACCGGTGAAGGTTGCTGTTGCAAACGCTTTCGCTGCACTCACTGATAGTGCACGCGTAACTGTCTTAGTTGCGCCGTTTGGATCCTTGTAGGAAACCGTTACGTTCGTAACTGAGGTAGCTGCACTGTTTGGAACGAGGATAGCAAGGTTGTTCACTATGTAGGAAGAGTTTGCCGATGAGAAGGTAAACTGTCCAACATTTACCGAGCTTGCGCCCGCGAGAACGTTATTGCTAACCGGATCACCTGCACCCGTTGTTACGGTAAGTGTGCCAGAACCGAGTGTGATGGTCTGGAGAGCGACCGCCGAACCTATTGAGGCCGACTGATTAGTCGAATCTCCATTACCCGTCGTACCCGTGCCGACCGATGCAACAATCGAACCTGCGTTTGCCCCCGAGAGGACGTTACCGAAGATGTCGATAGTCTTCGTTGAAGACACAGGAACATCAAGGTTCACCGCGTACGAGTTGCTCGTCGAAGGTGTTGGAACAATCGCACCGAGTACCGTACCCGTTGCCTCATCCTTAAGGGTGAGGTTTGTGATTGTCGACGAAACTGCGTTAGCGAAGGTGATATTAATGGTGTTAACCATTACTCCTTCTGTTGAACCGGTTGAAAGTGTGAACGCGCCAAGCTTGGCATTGTTCGCACCTGCAATAACCGTTTGGTTACCATACCCAGTGTACTTCGTTGCAGTAAGCGACGAATTTGACACGGTGATGGTGTTACCAGCCACGTTAGACGACGGCACGTTTACCGAAACGAGAGACGAGACGCCCTGAGCGTTGCTCGAACCCGTTGAGAGGTACACCGTAACGGTATTGTTATTCCCAAGATTTGCGGCAGCTGTGGTCTTCGCATCAGCGTAGACATCAACTATCGTGCTCTGGCCACCTGGGAGAATGAGCGAGGAACCAAGCGAGAAGTCCGTTGCCGAACCGTACGCGATGCTTCCACCGACACCATTCACAATATCCTTGGTAGAACCAACTTGGACACCGTTTACCATGATCTTACCGTCGTTGAGACCTGCAGCTGACGAAGATACGTCAGCATACACATAGAGGTCAGAAACCTTTACGTTCTCACCCGAAGCAAGCATGTCGAAAGAAGCCCACTTCACGTTAGTAGCGCCAACGGCGATAGTCTGTGATGGAGATGAAGCTGCTCGCGAAACCGAGACACCAGCCGCAGCGGACTGCACAGTGATAACACCGGTTGAAACTGCTGAGAATGTGCCACTGCTTACTGTCGGAGTGACAGGTTGATTAAGTTGGCTATCGACAAACATTGCGTCAGCGGAGCGTTGTACCGAAAGCTGAATGGTACGATTTGCGCCACTTGAAAGCACGTTGCCGAGAACCTTGACTACATGACTTGATGTCGAAAGTGTAACCGGACTCGAAGTGAGATCAAAGGTTACTGAACGATCAGCATTCAAGACAGATTGCGCCGAGCCAACCTGACTTCCATCTACATAGAGACGGAGGTTGGTGACATCCGTTGCGTTCACAGAACCGAGGTTTGTGAATTTAACTGATGAAAGCTTCACCGGATTAACGGAGACACTTATGCTGTTCTGCCAGAGCGGATAGTCGTTCTGAGCACTAAGCGTTGTGGCTGTAGACGGTGTGGCATTCGCGTTAGAGAAGTCCACTGTCGCCATCGAAGCTGTCGAGATAGTCTGGTAGCCAGAATTAATTGGGAAGCTGACTGATGAGTCAAGCGTACCGTTCGAAGAGACCGATACGAGAGAAACACCGACCTGCTGACCCGAAGTAGAACCAGCAATATCGGAACGAACCGAAACCGTATAGGTGCCACCTGCCGGAACTGTGAAGATACCGGAAGCGTTATTATACGAGAATTGACTCGATGAGATGCCTGCTGAATCCGTAACACGTGTACCGCCATCATAGAGGTATACGTTTGTGAGTGTCGAATCATTCGACACACCAATACGGTTGAAGGTAAGTCCTGTTACGTTGACTGGAGCTGAGGTTGGGTTGCTGAAAGTATATTCACCAAGATCCCCAATGCCCTGTCCTGCGATAAGAACTGAACCATTCGGACTCGAAGGAGCGAGCGAGACCTTGAGGCCGTTACCCGTTACCGT
>QIHK01000051.1 GCA_003230945.1 Candidatus Kaiserbacteria bacterium | reverse complement strand
GTACAATGAAATTTCCTCCTTGGAGGAGACCCGACACCTTCAGTACATAATGATTTACTAAATAAATAACATATCCGACATAGTAGAAACCGTAAGTAATTGTACGGCGATAGACGGAAAGATCGTAGTAGATGGCTGGGCCACTGAGTGCAACTATATTCGTATGTATTTCGAATTCTTTAAGTACCGTTGTAAGCCACCCGGATGGCATTATTGTATCAGCATCCACATTTGCAACTAGCTCACCTGTCGAAGCAAGGAAACCTGCTCGTCGTGCAAAGACAAGACCTTTTTGCATTTCGTCAACTACTTTTACACCAGGATAGGTAAGCGCGACCGATCGTGTATTATCGGTTGAAGCATTATTTACGACGACTATTTCGGCATCACACTCAATCGTTGCAACTTCGCGTGTGATTGACGCAAGACATTCTCCAATATATTTTTCTTCATTATATGCCGGAACAACAATACTAATTTTCATGATTATATCTCAGTATACACCTCTATTCCTCAGAAGAAATAGAAGTATCTTCAACACTTTTTTCTTTGAGACGATTGCGATAACGTCGATACCACTTAAATATGAAGAAGATAATAACAAGGACTATAGCTCCTGCAAAGTAATGACCGACAAGCGAAAATATACGCTGGTATTGATTACCAAAAAAATATCCGATAACAAGGAATTCACCAATACCGATAAAAATACCGGGGGTATTATAAAGAAGAAAGGTTCGGTATGGTACATGGTATATCCCAGCTAAAAATGGTGTGATCCAAGAGAGTGGTCCTAAAATTCGGGCGAAAAATATAGCTTTATTCCCATATTTTGTAAAGAATGCAGCACCTTTCTCATAATTTTTGAGACTAAAGATTTTTCGGTCTTCCTTAAAGATGCTTCGGCTTGCATAGTAGCCAATAAAATAACTTGAATTATCACCCAAAATAGCACCGCTATAGAGCGCAAGTGCGACATACCCTATATTGAGAACATGAATACCACCGAGTATTGAACCCGAAAGAAGAAAAATCTCACCAGGAATAAAAAAACTAGGCCCAATCAAAGTCTCGAGATAAGCACCAAAAAAAAGAATAAGATATGCTCCCTGTTGATGGCTTCCCAGCCAACCCATAAATGTCACAATACTACCGTAAAAGATATCCACGTTTATCGAATGACCTTATATTTAATACGACGTTGGATAGATTCTGGAAGCATCGCAATAAAAACCCAGCTAAAGAAAACTTTCCACCATCCCTCTTGTTCGAAACGGCGTATAGAAGTTGAAACGGTATTGGTCTTGAAAAAAAAGAATGGACCGTAGGCGCGAGCCTCAGTAATTAATTTTAATTCTTCTGCAGTTGCCATACTTTCATCAAAATGTGTTTTCTTTAATACATCAGCACGAACCATAAACAGTGAATATGACGTTTTCGTCAGTCTATGACCGAAATCATAGAATTTAAACCAAATATGCGCTTTAAGTGTTTTGGTGCTGGGAAGTATTGAAGCTGTTCCAACGGCAACTTCTGAAGTATTCGGTTGTGTAAGTAGCGTATTTAGATCTCTTAGAAATGTAGGGGTCAGAAGAGTATCTGCGTCGAGAAATACCACCCAATCACTTTCGGTATTCATACGTGCAACACCGGCATTACGCGCGCGAGAAACACTGCGAACTGATTTTGGTAAAGATATCACTGTTGTATTGTCGCTTGCAAATGGCTTCGCTACTGCAAATGTCGCGTCTGTTGAACCATTCTCGATGAGAATCGTTTCAAAACGATCAGGGGGATAGTCGAGTTTCTGTACACAGGAGAGTGTTTCCTCAATATATCGCTCTTCATTATGGGCGGGAATTATTATAGAGAAAAACTGATACGAAGACATTGGTTCCCAGTATACCGCATACGAATAGTGCAAAGTTTCCCTGAAATTCTTCAAATAGCGCACTATACTGGAATATGGTGTATTACTTGACACTTGATAAATATATAGTGCACATTCACATATACCTGGCGACTCCCAGCTTTACCGACGGGTTCCTTGTTTTGTTATTCTCATACCTGTAGTATTCGTTAAAGTTAATGAATATAGATACATGAATCCAATTGAACAACAGCATACGAAATCAAAATTATCTACGATAGTGATAACTGTACGAACATCTTTGTTGTTCTGCCTTTACTAATATGAAACGCGCTGTTGCAATCATTATTGTCGCATTACTTGCCATTAGTATGATTGGTATGATTTTCCCCGCCCTCATTTCAGGAACACTCTAGCAAAATAAATTCTGTCGGATTTCCCTTTTAAGAAGTGAAGGCTATGTTTATCCACAGTTAGAATGTCTATTCTTGCCATTTTCTGGCATCTCTGTCATACTGCATTCACTCGCAGAGTATTTAAGCTTTGGTCGTTTTGTTCGTCCTAAGTGTTTAGTTTCAGCGAGGTTAATCAGTTTCAATTCATTCAAAATGGATAGCAATGAAAGTGTTCAGGGGAACAAGCTCTATGTGGGCGGTATTCCTTATCGCTCGACGGAAGATGAACTTAAGACAGCCTTCTCGGAGGCTGGATCAGTCGTTTCCGCGAGTATTATTAGCGATCGCATGACTGGCCGCTCACGCGGTTTCGGCTTCGTCGAAATGTCCTCCGAAACGGAGGCCCAGGCAGCAATTGATCGTTGGGATGGGAAAGATATGGATGGGCGTACGCTCTCTGTTTCTTTTGCTCGCCCGCAAGGTGATCGCCCTCCACGCCGCGAAGGTGGTTTTGGAGGTGGTGATCGTGGAGGTTTCAGTGGTGGTGGCTACTAGCCAAACGAGTCGTGTAGTGAGTTTTCTCTCACACAAGACAAACGGGTAGGAAGCTCTACATACTAACTTCCCCTCGCTGAAAAGAAAGGCACTCACTTGTGAGTGCCTTTCTTTATTTTTTGTCACACAATGTGTGTGAATGGCTATTTAAAATAGGGTTGCTCCATATAAAATTTATTCTATGTGATAGCCTGTCTGCATGACTCGTGATGAAAAGTGGCTACTTGAAGAAAAGTATGATGGAAATGCGAATGCAGAAGGATTTATGGAGGACAAATACCGACTTGCTCGTGGTGAACCGGTAGCATACGTTATCGGTTGGCAACCATTTCTTGGTTTGAAGATTAACCTTGATTCACACCCACTCATTCCTCGTCCAGAAACAGAGTGGTGGACAGAACAGTTACTCACTACTCCAAATGCTCGTGATGCAACACATTTCCTTGATTTATGTGCGGGATCCGGCGCCATTGGTTGTGTGGCACTTAAAATGCTTCCCAAAGTACAAGTTTCATTCGGCGAAATTGACCCATCTCACGAGGCAACTATTTTAAAAAATATTAGAGAGAATGTATTGGTATCAACTATGAAGGACATAAGTGAACGTATTGATATCCGCATTGGTGATCTTTTTAAACCATTCGGCACTATGCGATTCGATATTATTGCTATAAATCCTCCATACATTTCTACGAAAAGTACTCTTGAAGCAAGTGTTATAAATTTTGAACCACATGAGGCACTTTTTGCTGGTGATGATGGGCTCGCTATTATCCGTCGCGTTGCAAAAGAATTACCTCTTCATCTGAATTCTGAGGGTGTCGCTTGGATTGAATGTAGCGATACTAATGCGAGAACAGCTTGCAAACTCTTTGAAACTGAGGGCATGCACACCGAACTCATTGCTGATCAGTTTAAAGTTCCGCGCGTTGTAGTGGTATCATTTCCCTAATGCCAAACCAGCCACTCCAGCCGTTTGCGCCACCAGCAAATATGCTTGGCTACCTTCCAAATAATATGTTCTCCGCCGGTCTTTTGGTTGAGTGGTTTCTTTTCGCTGTATTCACCTTCTGGGCTATTTTTACACTTATTGCGATATATCATTGGCTTAAGTATTCACACGCCTCTGTGGTTACTTTTCCAGCAATTGGTGTACATCTAGTCATTTCTTTTGTACTTGCCACGTACGCACTTTCTGGAACAATCCTCTTCTAACATTATGCCTGAATTCGAACTTGAACCTGGAGAACACGTTGTACGCCAATCTCGCAAACATTGGTTCCTCTTTGCCATTCAACTTTTGCCGTATGCAATACTTGTCGTCTTACCATTTGCCATTCCAAAATTTTTGTATCTCTCACCAAAACTTGCTATCTATGCACCTTATTTCACACTGCATAATTCGCTTATCCGCGCGGCACTTGGCGTATGGTTACTTATTGTATGGACCGGGGCATGGAGTGCCTTTACTCGCTACTTCCTGAATGTATGGGTACTTACAAACGAACGCATCGTTGATATCAAGCAACGAGGTTATTTCAATCGCGAAGTATCAAGTCTTTTACTTAATCGTGTGCAAGACATCACGACAGACGTCACTGGCATCCTCGCTTCCGTACTTGGTATTGGAAATATTACGGTGCAGAGTGCCGGTGCTGTTGATGAATTTCATATGCGTGGCATCCCACGTCCAGAACAGATGCGCGACGTCATCATGAAGTATGTATCGACAAAAGCGGACTCAAATACACTGAATTAATACAGGCGTGTGCGAACGGTCATACCCATGATAAAGTCATAGTAATGAGTAATTCAGAGAAGCTTTCAACTGCTCCCTATAAAGGCGTTCGTGATTTTTATCCAAATGACTGGGCGCACATGGAGGCTCTCTTTACCCGCATTCGTAAGACATTGGAAAATCAGGGGTATGAAGAATATCAAGCCTCTCCACTTGAACGTTCCGAGCTTTATGAAGCTAAAACATCAGAGGAAATCGTAAACGAACAAACGTATACCTTTACCGATCGTGGCAATCGAAGTGTCACACTTCGCCCTGAGATGACTCCTACCCTAGCTCGCATGGTAGCCGGAAAACGCCACGAACTCACCTTTCCACTGCGATGGTTCTCTATTGGCAACCGCTTTCGTTATGAACGTCCACAGAAAGGTCGCTTACGTGACTTTTACCAGTGCGATATCGACCTTCTTGGTTTATCTGAAGGCGAAGCTGATATTGAGATACTGATGCTCGCTGCACGTATTTTTAAGGATTTCGGTGCAAAAGAAACGGATTTCATTATTCGTATAAATACTCGGCCACTTCTAAACGCCGCGTGTGCAGCTGCTGGACTTACTAAAGATGGCATCCGACAATATCTGCGTCTCCTCGATAAAAAAGCAAAAATGACACCCGAAGAATTCACTGTAGCTTCAAACACTATTACTCAGAAAGACCCGCTTAGTTTTATCGAAGGCACCGCTAAAGATGCTGTAGTCACTACTGAAAAAGATAAACTTCTTGCGCTCATTAAAACACTCAAGACACGCGGTGTGGGTAATGTAGTCTTTAGCCCCTCAATTACAAGAGGTTTCGACTACTATACTGGAGTAGTATTTGAAATATTCGATACAAGCCTTGAAAATCCTCGTGCCCTGTTTGGTGGAGGCCGATATGATAATCTTATTGCACTTTTTGGTAGTGACCTTATCCCTGCAGTTGGATTTAGTATCGGTGATGTAACATTTACAAATTTTATTGAGACACATGCTATTACTCTCAATACACAAATGCATCGTCCGCAACTGTATCTCGGTACTCCTTCGAAAAATGACATTCCTGCTGCACAAGCATTCGCGGATATACTACGTACCAACGATA
The DNA here is from genome assembly GCA_003230945.1 of Candidatus Kaiserbacteria bacterium. Classification (GTDB taxonomy): domain Bacteria; phylum Patescibacteriota; class Minisyncoccia; order Phycocordibacterales; family Phycocordibacteraceae; genus C7867-001. The sequence goes on along the minus strand of QIHK01000051.1, from coordinate 6,489 downwards.
CTCGTGTTTTTGTAAATATTACAGAGAAAACACTTGGTAGCCAAATAAAAGAAGCAGTAAAACGCACCATCCCCTACTTTGTAGCTTATGGTGCTGACGAGGTTGCCAGTAAAACAATTAAAATAAAAACACTCGCCACCGGTGAAGAGACGCTACTTGCCATTGATAAGCTTTCTAATTTCATTCATTAATGCGCTACATTGTTTTCGATATTGAAAGTATCTCTATGCACGGATTTAACGTACGTGGTCGTGTAGATGTGAATGAACAAGAGCTCACTGTAGTGGCCATATATGATTCGGAGACAAAAAACTATTCTGCATATTTTAAAGAGGATCTCCCTAAACTCTGGCCAATTCTCGAAAAAACTGATGTACTCATTGGATTCAACTCTGATAATTTCGATATACCTCTCCTAAATCGTTACTATCCGGGCGACCTCACACAAATACATTCACTTGATCTCCTCGCTGAAGTATATGCGGTACTCGGTCGTCGTATTCGACTGCAATCAATTGCTCAAGCAACTCTGGGAAAAGGGAAAAGTGGAGATGGCTTGAAAGCAGTTGATTGGTGGAAAGAAGGAAAGAGAGACAAAGTACGTGAATATTGTATTGATGATGTTCGAATCACGAAAGACATATTCGATTACGCACGCGAAAATGGCATACTTAAATATAAAGATTTGAGCGACATCCGTGACATTAAACTTGATACAAAGTTGTGGATGATAACTACAGATATACCTACAATAACCCATACGTTACCATTATAATTAAAGTTCTATGAAGCCTACATTTATTCTCCCTATAGCTATAGTAATCGGAGGATTTATTATTGCCACCGCAGTCTATGTTTCTATAAGTGCTCGTGAACCCTCCACAAGTTCGCGTTATGGAGATCCTGTATTCGTTCGACCAGTAGGAACACAAGATCATGTATTTGGGAATCCTACCGCACCAGTCAAGATTGTTGAATATGCTAATTTTGACTGTAAATTCTGTAAAGAATTTAATAATACTTTACGTCAAATTATCGTGAATGATGGCACACATGGTAAAGTCGCTTGGATTTATCGAGAGTTTCCACTTACCAAGACTAACCCGAACTCATTCAGAAATGCTGAGGCTGCTGAATGCGCCTCAAGTGCAGGAGGTAACGGAGCTTTCTGGCGCTTCGCGAATATTCTATTTCAGAATCAGCCGATTAACCAAACACAATATGGTGTATTTGCTGCACAAGCAAAAGTACCAAGTAGTGCCTTTGCCTCTTGTATGAGTACTGCTTCTACAACGATACAGGATCGCATTAAAGCAGATCGCGAAAATGCACTTGCCTCTGGAGCACACACCGCGCCTTATTCGCTTATCCTTGTAGAAGGACAACCACCTATTGTTATAGATGGCGCTTATTCCTACAATACAATAAAACAATTCATTGATATGGCATTACAAATATCAAAAAAATCGACTCTTTCTAGCCAGAATTGATAGCTTATTCGTCTAAAACGAGTCACTTCTTATTACATAAATCAAGAATCGCATCATATTCAGATGGGGCGCCTTTACGCCAGATACCTAGACGTAATTCACGTACAACAGCATCAACCTCTTTAAGGGCCACTTCACATTCTTTCTTTCCAATCGGTATTACTACTTTTTTAATTCCTTTTTCAGATACTTTGAGCAACATTGCTCCAGTAACTAATTCACCCTGTTCGGATAACATTTGTGCATAAAGAGAAAGTTGACGCTTATGGTCCTGATTCTTTGCTGAAACAGTACTTCCTGTTTTAAAATCTGCGACTACAATACCCTTATCAATTTTAAAAGCCACATCTATTTTTCCACCAAGCGTAACTGGTTTACCGTCTATCTTGCGTGTAAGCGAAAATGCCTTTTCTATATACATAGGTTCTCCAAACGTATTGAGTTGTGGCAAAACAGCTTTTAAAGCACAGCGAGCGTCATTGCGTAATTTTTCAAAAATAGCATCACGTGCAAGCAGTGACTGAGTAAAAGTACGTTCAAGAACAGCAAAAGCGTCAGTTTCTGAAGCGCCACTTAGTGACGCGGCAAGCGCTGCGTGCATTGCACTACCATACACTAACGGAGATTGAGGTGGTTCCTTTATCCGCAACACTCGACGAGCAAAAAATATTGGTGGAGAATCTAAATACTCATTTACTGCTGAAGGAGAAAGACGTCCACTGTCAAGATAACGCATGGTAAGTTCTTTCACTACTTTAGAAGCTTCAATACTTGTATGCAAAATTGGAAGTGTTTCTCCTTCTACTTCCACTTCTGGAGCATCCGCCGGTATAAAATTAGTTGGTGTTCGTTCACGACCGTCTGCATTTTCTCGAATATAAGAAAGATATACTCGATCTTTTGCACGGGTAAGAGCGACATAAAAAAGTTTTTTTGAATCATCTAAGGATTGTTTACATACAAATGGAGATGGAATCATCGTCGTGCGACCTCCTTTTTCCCATGTCGATTCTGTACAATCTGGAATAAAAACATAACGAAATTCCATACCTTTGGCTTTATGTGCGGTTATGACTGTTACAAATCCTTCACGTTCAGTTACTGATACTTTAACTGGGGAAAGATTATGTTCACGTGCACGGTTGAGAACCATAAAAGCTTCGGCAAATGTAGAAGCACTGCTATTGAGAGCTGCCTCTTCCAGATGCATCATAAGTTGGCGTACTAGCTGAATATCATCAATATGGTTAGCATGTGATAGCAAATAATCACGTGCCCCGCTCTCAAAAAATACATATGAAAAACAAACAGAAGGCGTTTCGCTCAATCCTTGTGCAATACAATTTTTGAGTACCGTAGCTATCTTCGGATAGGCTTCGGTAAGTTTTTCTGTAAGTTCATAATCATTCGAAGTACGTAAGAGCGTAAGGAGTGGCATTGTTGGTAATTTCCACCATGGCGCAAGAAGTGCTATACGAAGACTTCCAAGACGCGTTGGATCTGCAACGTACTCCATAAGCGCAATTAAGGCACGCATAGTTGGGCGACCGGTAAGCGACAAGTCACCAGCGCGAAGTACGGGGACTCCGTGTGCAACGAGAGCTCTTGCAAACAAATCTGCTGTGTTGTTTGTGCGTGCAATAATGGCAATCTCATGTGGCGCAATTCCCTGTGCAATACTATCAGCGACAAGCTTGGTAACTCTTGCATATTCATCAAGAGGATCATCTGCCACTACACGCAAAATTTGCCCTCCGGCGCCACGCACGGCGGAAAGCTTCTGGTGTTTATCTGTTTCTTTTACAATTGTATGTGCCACATCGAGAATGCGTTGATATGAGCGAAATGATGAGACGAGAGTAATAACCATCGTACGTGGAAAAAGTTTTTTGAAAGTTTCAAATGCACCAATTTCAGCACCTTGGAAACGATAAATGCCCTGCTTCTCATCACCCACAATGAATAAATTTGGATGATCATCGTACGCAAGAAGTTCAAGTAATGTGTGTTGGAGAGCATTTGCATCCTGATGCTCATCTGCGAGTATGTACTGATAACGTTCTTGTAAGTCACTTTTTAAGTCCTCATTCTCACGGATATGACATATAACACCTGAGAGTAAGTCAGCGAAATCCATAACGTTGTGCTCACTCTTCAATGTCTGATATCGTTCAAACACACGAATTGCTTCTTCAACTTTATCAAAACGAGCTAATTTTGATAAACCAATTTTTGTGAACTCTCCAACTTTTTCACCACGTTTATATTTTAATGTCTCATCCACTTCAAGAAGCTTCATTTCTTTTTTACTCCATGTCCGATACGCGTCGAAAGACATATTTTCGCGCGTAAGTGCTTCATAAAGACTTCGTAGATCGCGCAAATAAGTATACGGAGCCTTGGCAGGTCGTAATAAATTTATGTCAGAGCTATCTAGCGCTTCACGCATAAGTAAAACTTGCTCTACATCCCCCATAAGCCGTTTTGTTGCATCAAGAGAGAATATCTCTGGGTACTCACTACGTACGAGTTCAGCAAAACCATGGAAAGTGGTAATAGTCACTTTTTTTGCTGAAGTATCTCCAATAATGTTTGCAAGACGGTGACGCATGGTACGCGCAGCAGAATCGGTAAAAGTGAGTGCGAGAATAGCATCCGGCTTTGCCTGTGTTTTCTTAAGTATATTTGCAATACGTAGTGTAAGGATATGCGTCTTCCCTGTTCCAGGACCAGCTAGCACCATAACAGGTCCTTCAACTGTATCTACAGCTTTTTTCTGTTCAGGATTAAGATTTATATATGCTTTCTCAAATGCTTCGGAAGTATTGGACATACTGCTCTAGTGTATACGACTCTCACAGATACGCTATGAGTGCTCGTTATTTACTGAGTAAGAGGTACTTAATGCATTGGATACAAGGTTACCTATAATTTTATAAAAAATACTATCTCTATAGAGAGTATTTTTTTGTACTTTTTCGTTGTTTAATAGCTTTTCAAATGTTGCGCACGATCATGGGTACGAATTTTCTCGAGAGCTTTTGCTTCAATTTGACGAATACGTTCACGAGTCACCCCAAACTCCTTTCCTACTTCTTCAAGGGTATGATAGATACCATCAGCAAGGCCATGACGCATTTCAAGAATTTTGCGTTCTTTTGGTGAAAGGTCATTCAAAATACTATGTACCTGTTCAGTAAGAATACGTTCAGAAGATTCTTGTACTGGCGAAGGAATCTTCTCATCGGGAATAAAATCACCAAGAGTGCTCTTTTCATCATCATAAGATCCAATAGGATTTTCAAGCGAAAGTGTATCTTGATTGATTTTCTCAATTTGATAAATCTTTTCCGGTTCGACACCCATTTCTATGGCCACCTCTTCTGGTTGTGGGTCACGACCAAGAGCCTGAGAAAGACGGCGCGAAACCTGTTTATATTTTGCAATGGTTTCAACCATATGCACTGGAATACGAATAGTACGTGATTGATCAGCAAGTGCACGGGTAATAGCCTGACGAATCCACCACGTTGCGTATGTTGAGAACTTATAACCTTTCTTCCAATCAAATTTATCAACTGCACGGAAAAGGCCGAGGTTGCCTTCCTGAATAAGATCAAGAAGTGTTAAGTCCGGAGAACGACCAACATATTTCTTCGCTATAGAAACTACGAGACGTAAGTTACTACGGGCAAGAATGTTGCGTGCTTCAGCATCACTCCTTTCAATACGCTGTGCGAGTTCACGCTCTTCGGCAGCAGTTAAAAGTGGATACTGACCAATCTCACGCAGATAGATTTGAATAGAATCATATCCAGTCGAATGACGATCTTTGATATTACGTGTGGCAAGATATTTATCGGCGGTGTCTTCAAGAAGACCTCCTTCAAGAACATCGACGCCAGCAATCGAAAAACGTTCATATAATGATTCGAGAAAGTTTACATCCTCCTCAATACGAGGAAATGCTTTCAATATCTCACTATAAGTGACGTAACCGCGTTCTTTTCCTTTCTCAATAAGGAGCGTTGCGGTAACTTCTTTCTGCTTCGAGCTTTTTCCTTTTTTCTTAGAAACTGCTTTACGCACAACTTGTTTTAAGCGTGAAGTAGTATTTTTTTTGGACAACTTTTTTACAGATTTTTTCACCACTTTTTTCTTAGTGATGTGTTTCGTTGTTGGGCTCTTTTTCGTGACTTTCTTTTTTGAGACTCCTTTTTTCGTGACTTTCTTTTTTGAAGGTATATTAACCATACGGAAAAATGCAGATGAATGAGTAATGAAACTATTTTTTAAAGAGAAAAAATCAAATGTTACTGCCCTAACGAGGCGAGGCGTTCAGATAATTTTGAACACAAAGACTGCGCGCTACTAACCGCGACTGCATTTCCTGCAGTCTCGGCTCTTCGCAAATCCCCCACTGCTTCTTGATACGCCTCGCGGACGACCGCTTCTTCAAAGGCGTGAAGAAGCTCGTCGGCTGCACTCTTTGAAGGTCCCTCGCCAAATGAGTGTTCCGCTTCAAACACTGCAGACTCTGGAGATGCTTCCATAGGCAACGCACGAACTTCAGTAATTCGAAGATACTCTGTTTTTACGTGCTTGGCAAGTGAGCTTTCGGGATAAGCCTGCATAATAGCAAGTAATCGCTCTTCACGAACTTCCCGTGATGATTTTGTATGTGCGGTGCCTGTATCGATAGAAATTGCTTGTAATGGTTTTTCTCCAGAGAAACTATTTGATTCTTCATTTCTACCAAGTGTCTCACGAACAGCTTCTGGAGATAACCCAAGAGTACGAGCCGCTATTTGTACAAAATGCTCCCGTTCCATTGGACTCTTAATGACACGAATAAGTGGAAGCACCACACGCTCTGCAAGTGCTATAAGACGATGTGAATCACGTTCATTTTCTCCGAGAACTCCAAGAAAAAATTCAACAATAGACTGAGCTGACTTCACTCGAGCTGTAAAGTCTTTTGAGTCTTCAGTAATAATAT
>QIHK01000050.1 GCA_003230945.1 Candidatus Kaiserbacteria bacterium | reverse complement strand
TAGATTTATCAAAATCACTTTGGATACCAAAGATGAATCATTGATATTGAATGTAGGAGGGAGACGGAGTCAGTGAAAGTACTTCTTTCGGTGTAAGCAAATTAGTTGATGGTGGTCTCAAGTCAGCATGATAAAAGAGTTTGACGCCGGTGAATTGCACTGGTTCAGGAGCAATAACAACGTTATAGAACCCCAACCGTCCATATCCATGACTATTTCAACTTCAGGAAGTGGTCGTATCTCGTTGTAGTTCGTTACCATTGCCTTAGTAAAGCGATGCACAACAAGTACTTTTGGTGGTAGATGATACCGACGAACAATGTCAGCAAGGAAACTTGCTGCAAAATTTATATCTTTTGCATCAAAAGTGCCGATAACTGTGCCGGGAGCATAATTATTTTTCATTGAAAATTCTGGATCAAGAGCAAGGTGCACGTTTGGAAGCACAAGATACTTTGCTAACTCTGGTAATTCTGCCTCAAGTGTACTTTTACCTATTTGGATATCTAAGAAAAGAAGGCCATGTATTTTATTTGCCATAGAGAGAGCTTTTTCAATTTCTTTATCCGGCATCTGCGCACGATATAGTCCAGACTTCCCTGCAGTATCTTGCGCTACAATGGCAATATATTGAATGGCTGGAATGACAGGGGTAGATGGGTCTGCTGCTGTCCACTGTGCAGTCGTGCTTGCAAGTTTCGCTAATACTTCATTTTCTGAGTATTCGCCGAGTACCCCCATTTTAGTTGAATAAAAGTTTCCATAATAGGCGACGATACGAGAAAATGGTAGAAGAGCGCCTCCTTCTGGATAAGAGGTAGGTGTAGGCCATAATTGTCCTTGAATCGACACACTCGTTGTAGCTGTGGCGAAAGGAACACGTACTGGTGTAGTGCTTGCAATATTATTTTCAGTCGTTGTGGCTGTTGTGGTTGCAATCGATGGCGGTACGTAGTGCGCAAGAGAGAGCATTTTTGCGTTGTAGTCCTTTTTATTAAGAGTAAGTGGCCACGGAGGAGGACCTTTCATCTCAGTAGTATTTCTGACGTATTCAATCGGAAAAAGATTTGCAAAACCAACAAAATAAACAACAGCACCCGTCAGGGCAATAACAAACACGGTAGACCATAAATATTTTCCGAATCTATATCCTACAGATTTGTGAGCATCTTCTTTTTTTCTATTTCGATTGAACAGCATCATAATGTCAACTATTCTACCCTGTAGACTCCTAATGAGAAAATCATCCCATTGAGAAAATCAGTATGACTATACAAAATTAAAGAAATACCCCTGCGCACTGAAGTGCGCAGGGGTATTAAAAATTCCCAAATACTGAATCTAATTTATTAGATACTCAGTATTTATTTGTTGTGCAAAAGCAAAACCGAAATCATGACCCCATGTTCCTGAAGAATCAAGATATGCATGGAGTTTACAGCCAGGGTGCGAACAATTCACTCCGAGTAACTTCAAATCACCATCAGAATTTTTGAATGGATCATGCATAACAATAATCCAATGAAGATTTGCCGCTTTGATTGCTTCATCCGTGAATCTTTCACAAATAAGGCATGCCACTTCAGCATTCGGCATCGAAAAATGTAATTTCTGTGCTTTGGTGCGTACAACCTTTGTGATTCGATCTTTCTCTTCAAAGAGAAAGCCTCTCAGAACGGCAATTTCGGTAGTGATACCTAACGTTGGTTTAAAATTCGAAGAGCAAAGAATTTTGTTGGCATCTTTACTTAAACGAAATCCTTTCTCTTCCAATCGCTTAATCCATTCTAAGCCAGATATGCCATTAGAAATAACGGTAAAGTAGACAACACCATTTTCTTCACTCCACGAACAAGTTGATTCAGAAAGTGGCCGTTCTACTCGAAGGAATCGTCGCACACCTTCTATACCTCCGAGTTTATTAACCACTGCTTCTATTTGTCCAAGAGTTAATTTCCCATATTTCATTTTATTCTCCTTCTCAGCTACTTGCTGATATTTTTCTCACTACCCGTGAGTTGAGGGACTTAATTACAATAATCATAGCCAAAAAGTGCCCAATATGGTGCGCATTTTTTGGCTATGATTATTGTATTGTTATACATATATTTATTAAGGTGCTATATGCCAACTGGCAGTAGAGCATGTTTTTATACACTTGTAAATATTTTAAAATTTTAGTAACAAAACTTTAAATTTCTTCTAAATCTTTAAAGAGACTGCTATTGATGAAGTGCGTACTCGTGTGAAGAGTGTCCCGAAGGTTCTATTTGAAAAGTAGAATGTTCTACATCGAAATGCTCTCGTAAACATTTTTGGAGTTTATCAAGTACAACCGGGTACCGTATATCAGTATCCACAACCACATGCGCCGAGAGAACAGGTATACCACTTGTTATGAGCCATACATGTAAATCGTGTACGTCAGAAACTCCTGAAACCTCTAAAATATGATTACGAACATCTATAATATTGATATTTCTTGGTACCGCTTCAAGAAGAACATCGAGTGTACTGAATAAAAGATGAATTGCCCGAGGAATGATAAGTAACCCGATTGCAATAGACGCGACTGCGTCTATTTGATGCCAACCAGAAATCATGATTATGACCGCTGCACCAATAACAGCTATGGCACCGAGCATATCTGAAAATACTTCAAGAAATGCACCTTTTACATTAAGACTTTCGTGTTGCCCTTTATGCAATAAAAATAATGAAAAAGTATTTCCTATAAGAGCAACAACACCAAATATAATCATAATATTTGGTTCTACTTCATGTGGTGTAACAAAACGTAAAGTGCCTTGTATGATAATAAATACACTCAAACCTAAAAGGAGAAGAGCATTTATAGTTGCTGCAAGTATTTCTATACGCTGATAGCCAAAAGTTCTTGTGGAACTAGCTGGACGTGAAGCTATGTATATAGCAAATAACGCTAGAGCAATACCACTCGCATCAATAAACATGTGCCCAGCATCAGCCAATAATACGAGTGAATGACTAAAAAAAGCTCCGAATAATTCTGCTATAAATATTCCTGAGGTAATAAAAAAGACAAGTATCATCGATCCTTTATGTTTCTCTGATGCAGAAATATGATGAGAATGTTGATGAGTATCCATAAACTGGCTGGGAGACAGGGATTCGAACCCCGATTAACTGGACCAAAACCAGTCGTCCTACCATTAGACGATCCCCCAATACCTAACCAAACTCCACAATACACTAGCTGAGCGGAGCTCTCAATCAGGGAAAAGCTCGAGAACGGCAAGTTCGAGTGGAAGTGCTGGAATTGGTGCGTAACGAATACGTTCTGTGGCAGTCAAAAATGCGAGAAGTGTTCCATGAGTAATGCCAGTGTTTGCAGTTAATTTTGCAAATACTTCAAGTTCAGAGAATTCATCAGTTCCAATTTCCTCGATGAGTGAGGCACGGAGGTCAGGTGCATAGCGAATAAGAAGAATAAAGCGAAGTGTCTCAAGGGTAAGCTCGAGAAATAACTTTATAGCAACACCTGATTTTACAACTTGAGTAATGGTAATAAGTGCTTTATCACGCTCGCCTAGAGCGAGCGCGTGTACAAACGCATGTATTTGTTCACGTTTCGGTGCACCAGTTGCCACTTCAACTTCAGCACGGGAGAATGTTTTTTTACTTGCCGAAGTAAGTACTTTTTGAAGTACCGAAAGTGCATCACGATAAGAACCTTCCGCAAGCATTGCAATTAAGTCAGCTGCATCTGGTGCTAAAGTAACTCCTTCTTTTTTTGCAACGTCTATGACCATCTTTATAAGACTCTTACGTGTTGGCTTCTTAAATTCAAATATTTGGCAACGCGATTGTACTGTTTCTGGTACTTTCTCAATCTCAGTCGTAGCGAGTATAAAAATGGCATGCTTGGGCGGTTCTTCGAGTGTTTTTAAGAAAGCATTCCATGCATTTTTAGAAAGCATATGTACTTCATCCATGAGATACACCTTGTATTGTGATTCAAATGGAAGTGTATATACATTATCGGAAATCGTGCGAATATCGTCTACGCTATTGTTCGAAGCTGCATCTATTTCATAAAGATCTTGGTCAGTACAACCTATTGCCTTTGCAAGAATTCGCGCAATTGAAGTCTTTCCCAACCCTCGTGAACCAGAGAAAAGATAGGCATGCCCAACCTTTCCAGCTGAAACAGCTTCCTCTAAAGTTCTTGTGATATGTTCTTGCCCCAACACATCCGCAAAAGATTGTGGCCGATATGCGCGATAAAGAGAGACAGATTCTTTCATAAGCCTTAGCATAGCAGAGGTAACACTATTAGGAAAAACTATATTTTTGAGTGCCGAAGATATGTGTCAAGAACAGTGCGAAGCTCAGTGGCAGACTCCGTTTTCATAAGTTTAGCTCGTAATTCAGCGGCGCCATCAAAACTCGTAATAAATGCTTTAAAGTGTTTTTTTAATAGCATAAAATGTTTTGTGGGATAAAGTGTTTCGAAATCTTCAGCAAGTTCAATAAGAGCTGTAATTTTTTCAGAAAGTGGCACATCCTCTATGTTGCGACCAGAAAAAATCCATGGGTTACCGAACATTGCTCGTCCAATCATCACTCCATCACAACCGCTTTCAGCCACAAGATTCTTCCCTTCTTCGAGATTAGCTATGTCACCATTACCTATGAGCAACACCTTCGGATTAATCTGGTTGCGCAACTTAACAGCTTTCTGCATCAATTTCCAATCAGCGGGCACAAGTGACATTTCTTTGCGTGTGCGCAAATGAAGCGTAATAGCCGCTAGTGATGTTTCAAGAAGTACTGGAAGCCATGTATCAAGTGACTCAGCGCCGTAACCAACGCGAGTTTTCACTGAAACTGGGAGATCACTCGCTTCTTGCGCTGCACGGATGATGGCATGGGCTACTTTCGGTGTCTGTATCATTGCTGATCCACATCCTTGTTTCTCAATACTTTTGTCTGGGCAACCCATATTAAGATCAATACCATCGAAACCAAGCTGTGCGAAAAGTTTTGTGGCATACGCAACCATCTCAGGTGAACTTGAAAATACTTGAGCAACAATTGGGCGTTGATTGTCTTTAAAGAGAAGATCTCGCATAAGTGGATTCTCTTTATCTCGTATCTTTTGTATTTCTCGAGTGTGATACAGGCCATCAGCTGAAACAAATTCAGTCCAAAAAATATCAGGAGCGCCTCGCGCGGCAACAAGCGCGCGAAAAGCGACATCGGTGACGTCTGCCATAGGTGCCATAGCAAAAAAGGGTTGTGGCAAGTTCTTCCAGAATGATTGCATATTCGAAACGTACCAGAATTTCAGAAAACACGGAAATAACGATAAACTCTATTTACTTTTAATTTTTTTTAAATAAATCTTACCGGGGAAACGCAAGTCTACATAAGTGAGAGAACCATCCTTTAAAGATAATTGATTAGTGGCAGAAGTAAGAGCCGTAAAGGCATTTTGTTCATTTCCAAGCACGTAAATGATATGTGTACCAGAAGAAAGAAGGTCATCTACTTCCCCATTAGATATAGATATAGTTACCACTTGTGAGCCAAAAGTTGAAAGTTTGCGTGCAAAATCGAATACTGAGGGAAGCTTCTTAGCATCTGCAATTGTTGCACCCAACGGTTTCTGTGTATTCCCCTTAAGAGGTGCATAGAGTGTAAATGAATTGAGTGGTAGGACTGTTCTTTTTTGTAAAGAGGTTGAAGATGCTATTTCTAATGTTTTTTTTGTAAGAGTTGAGTAAATAAATCCGCTTGGATCAAATAAATAGCATTGTATCGGCGTATCAGGTGAAAGAACGGAACCACACCATTGCGCTACCGGAGTACGATTATTCACTTGTATTTCTAACGTAGAAAATCCAGTATGGAAAATCGAAATTGCTGCAATTTCAAGATGATCACTGAGAATCATTCCGCGTATACGATTCTTTGCTGGAAAGAATGTTGAATCACGCGGGATGATACCGAAATAACTCCCCTGCAATGCATTCTTAGCATAAGAAGTGAGGGATGCGTCAGTGCCCACAACAACAACCTGTTGTATACGTACCGCCGGTTGCCAAAGCCCCCAAATGATGAGGCCAAAGGAAAAAAATACTAAGACGCCGAAAGCAATTTTAGTGCGACGACGATTACGTTGTCGTCGTTTACTAAGACGCTCACTGTGCGACACCCGAGATAATTTCCTTTCCAACATACGGCACGAGTACTTTTGGCACTATAATTGTGCCATCCGATTTCTGATAATTCTCAACAATCGAAACCAATATACGTGGCGTTGGGATGGCTGTTGAATTAAGTGAGTGTGCGAATTTAAGTTTACCTTCAGTATCACGATAACGGATACGCAAACGTCGTGTTTGAAAATCATGGAAATAAGATGCTGAGCTGATTTCTCGATATTTCTTTTCACCCGGTACCCAAAGCTCAATATCATATTTTTTTACTTGGCCAAGACCGAGATCACCTCCACAATTCACAACAGTGTGATAAGGAATATCAAGTGACTCAATAAATTCTTCAGTATTGCGATTCAACCATTCATGTAATCGTACTGATTCATCATGTTCAGCTTTACAAATCACTACTTGTTCCCACTTGAAAAATTCATGCACCCGAATAAGTCCACGAACGTCTTTCCCATGAGCACCAGCCTCCCGACGAAAACAGGGCGAAAAAGATAAAAATTGAATGGGGTTACCTGAAAGATCTATATTCTCATTCATGTAGTACGCCATCGTTGCTACTTCAGATGTGCCGGAAAGAAACTCACCATCTTGAGTTTTATACAGGTCATCTTCGCCTTGTGGTAAATAACCGGTACCGAGAAATGCTTCACGACGTACCAAAGATGGAACAATAAGAGGCATGAGACCTTTCCCAGAAAAATGTTTTAACGCAAGTTGCCAAATAGCATTAGCAAGAAGAACTCCATCTCCTTTAAGAAAATAACCTCGGAATCCTGCTACTTTACTCCCTCGTTCAAAATCAGCTATATCAAGATTCGTCATAAGATCCATATGACCTTTCGGTTCGAAATCAAATACTCTGGGATTACCCCATTTTTTCACTTCTTGATTATCGGTATCGCTTTCACCGTCAGGAACCGACATGTCCGGAACATTTGGAATAGTGAGCATAAGTTTTTGCCACTCACTCATGACTGTTTTGAGTTTTTCTTCACTTTCCGTCATCCCATTTTTAAGTTGACGCATTGCTTCAAGTAATTGTTCACGTTCAGTTCCCTGTGCTCGCCGTATCTCATTACTACGACGATTTTGCTCGAACTTCTTAGTATCGAGCTCTTGACCCAATGCTTTACGTTCGTCATCCACCTTAAGCAACCGATCGATATCAACCTCAATATGCTTCTTAATAGCTCCCGCCTTCACAATATCGACGTTTTCTCGAATAAATTTAATATCAAGCATATGATTTTCATTCTACGACATTGACCTAGTACAGGAAAGGCTTCGTTTGGTATAGTTGCCAGTGGGGGAATGTAATACACAACAGGAGGTAACTATGACGTGTCTCATTAGTTTTGCTTCTCTATCAGATACCAAACAAGAAAAAATCAATACAATGATTGCCGAGAGACTGTCAGTATTCGAAAATTCTTCTTTTGAACAACAACGTGAGTATCGAGTGGCGCAAAAAATTAGTTACGTATGGAACACTACTGATTCTTCACGAAGCAAAAAGGAAGTTGCACAAACAATTCTTGAATATGAAGGAGGATTCACATGGGCAGGCACAATACTTGCTGATATTGAATTCAGAGAAATTCTTTCTCTCATTTAACATAGAAAAAATACTGCGTGGACTGTATAAACAGTCCACGCTTACTTTTTTACGAGTATGATGAGAGATATGAATATGCGCACACTTGCGCGTGAAGAGTGGCCTGTCTCTCTCCATGAAATTCCAGGACCACCGAAACAATTGTGGATTCGTGGCATGATGCCTAAAGAAAAAACAAAACTACTTGCGGTTGTTGGTAGTCGTGCTCTCTCAAACTATGGGAAAGAAGCATGCGAGATACTTATAGCTGGACTCGCTGGCTATCCAATCTCGATTATTTCTGGTCTTGCTCTCGGAGCGGATGCTTGCGCACATAAAGCGGCACTTGCTACAGGACTCCATACTATCGCTATCCCGGGTTCTGGACTTGATGATTCAGTTATCGGCCCAAAAACAAATTTAGGTCTCGCAGAAAATATATTAAAGGCCGGTGGTGCACTCATATCCGAACACGAGTCATTACATAAAGCCGCACCGTACGATTTTCCATCACGCAACCGCATTATGGCCGGTATGGCAGACGCCGTACTTGTTATTGAAGCAGGAGCAAAATCTGGAACACTTATCACTGCACGCCTCGCCGTGGACTATAATCGTGAATTACTCGTTATTCCCCACCGTATTGGTGACCCCCATGGATTTGGTGCACACCTTTTTGGACGACTTGGTGCCACTATTGTTACTGAATCTTCACATATTCTTGAAGCTCTTAGAATTACTCCTCGAGAGGAAAAAACTTCTCCCGATATACAAAATAACCTCACTGGTGCAGAACTTCTTGTTTGGCATATACTCGAAAAACCGAAAACACGTGATGAAATACTCCGTCATAGTTCTGATAACACAGCTGAAATTCTCACTGCCATCGTCACACTCGAACTGCGTGGTATCATTCACGAATCATTCGGCACGTGGCAACGAAAGTAAACAATAATTTATGAAGATCTATTCCTGGAATATGCTTTTTACGAATCGTAAACTTGAGCGCGCGCTCAAGTTTATACGTACAACACCTTATGATGTGCTTTGTCTCCAAGAAGTCCCTGAAATTCTTCTAACAAAATTGAAAAAACTGCCACTCTCAATTGCCTACCGGTACGATATGGTGCAACACTTTCGGTCTGGCGATATTACTACCTACAATGTCATACTCTCTCCGCATACGATTGAGAATCAAGATGAAATAGTTTTCCCTGACTATTGGACATTTTTACCACTTCGTACGAAATTATTTCTCTATTTATTACGACCGTTTAAATTTACAAAAGCAAGCAATCGTGGAGGATTGTATGCAGATTTGCGTATTGGTACCAACCTTGTGCGTGTATTTAATCTTCATTTGATTCTTGCACAGCCCACACTTCGACTACGTGAATTTGAAAATGCAATGACTGAACGAGATCGCACGGTGCCTACTATTGTTTGTGGCGATTTCAATATTCTTGAATCATTCCGATCGACACCATTGAATTGGATGTTTGGAGGAAAATTTTCTGACTCGCTCTTTCGGCATCGCGAACGAACCGAGATAGAAAAACACTTTGTTTCGCATGAGCTGGTAAACGTATTACGTGGTAAAAATACTCACCCAATTTCACGTTCACAACTCGATCATATTTTGATATCCCACGATCTTTCTGTCTCTCATGCATCAGTTCTTCCCGACCGTATTGGCTCCGATCATCATCCGATTTCAGCAAATATTTCTTTCAATATACACAAGACAAAACTTGACCATTCATAGGTATACACGTTATGAGTTAGGCGTGAGCAAAAAATTACTTATTGTTGAATCTCCTACAAAAGCGAAAACTATTGGAGGATACCTTGGTAAGGACTACACGGTCCTTGCCTCGGTTGGTCATGTCCGCGATCTACCAAAGAGCAACAAAGATGCTGTTGATATCGAAGATGGCTTCATACCGAGATACGTTGTCCCGGCTGAAAAACAAGCAATAATCGAACGTATCGAACACGCCGCCAAAAAGGCCGATGAAATCTATCTCGCGACTGACCCCGACAGAGAGGGTGAAGCAATTGCCTGGCATATTAAAGAAGTCACCCATTTGAAAAAACCACACCGAGTTGTTTTTCATGAAATTACAAAAAAAGCCATTGAAGAAGCGCTCAAACATCCGCGTGCTATTGATGAACATTTACGACGTGCACAAGAAGCGCGTCGTGTACTCGATCGCATTGTAGGATACGATCTCTCTGGTCTTATTTGGAAAAAAGTTCGTTACGGACTTTCTGCTGGTCGTGTGCAATCGCCTGCTATGCGTATTCTCGCCGAACGGGAACGGGAAATAAAGGCATTTATTCCTAAAACATATTTTGTACTTTCTGCACTTTTTTCTGCCGGCAAGAAATCAGAGAAAAAAGAATTCCCCGCTACCTGTGTTGAAGAACCCAAAACTCAAGAAGATGCCGATCATATAATAAATGCAGGTCGCGTGGCCACATGGCGTGTTGATAAACACTCTGAACGCTCTGAAGAGCGTTCACCACGTCCACCGTTCACCACCTCGACATTACAGCAAACAGCATCGACTCGACTCGGTTTTGCCCCATCGCGTACTATGCGTGCTGCACAAAAACTGTACGAAGCTGGGCATATAACCTATATGCGTACTGATTCTGTAAATCTTTCCAAAGAATCTGTCACAAAAATGGCAAAAATTATTGAACAAACATTTGATAAAAAACATGTGCAGGTGCGCATCTATAAAACGAAAAGTAAAAATGCGCAAGAAGCACATGAAGCCGTTCGCCCTACTGATGCCGCGTGCGTAAAAGCGGGTAACATGCCTGATGAACAGCGTCTCTATGAACTTATTCGTATTCGTACACTCTCTTCACAAATGGCAAGTGCAAAAGTAGCACGCACGACTATCAGTGCTAAAGCAATCCCACAAAAAAAGGAAGAAATTTCTATTCCCCTATTCAAAGCACACGGTTCTCGTGTCCTCTTTCCGGGTTGGCTGGCTCTTGATACTCGCGCACGAGGTGAGGATGTCGAATTACCAAAAATTACTGAGGGAGATATTCTCACGCTCCTTTCTCTATCTGCTGAAGAAAAACAGACGGAACCACCTAATCGCTACACTGAAGCTGGCCTCATTAAAGAACTTGAGAAACGCGGTATAGGTCGACCATCTACCTATGCAAGTATTATGAAAACTATTCAGGATCGTGGCTATGCAGAAAAAGCCGGACGAACACTCACACCAACTGCTACAGGGATGGTGGTTTCAGGGTGGCTTGAAGAAAATTTTCCTAAATATATTAGTGATTCATTTACTGCAGATATGGAAGATGAGCTTGATGAGATTGCTCGAGGTGAACGTGGATATACTGAAACGCTTACGAAATTTTACGGACCATTTGCAAAAGCAGTTCAGGCAAAAGAAAAACTTCCTAAAGCAACTTCTCTCGGAGATGTGCCTGAAGAATTTCCTTGCCCGCTGTGTTCTAATCCTATGGAATTTAAACTCGGTCGTGGTGGAATCTTTATGAGCTGTAAACGTTATCCAGATTGTATCGGTGCTCGAACTGAAGAAGGACTTGAAATTAAAAGTGACGAACCTATTGGGCATCATCCTGATACTGGTGCACCAATTTTTATAAAAACGGGACGCTTTGGTCCTTATGTTGAAATGGCGTTACCTGAAGAGGAAAAAATTAAAAAAGAAAAGACAACCAAAGGAAAGAAAAAAACAAAGAAGCCCGCAAAACGCGCGAGTATCCCTCCAGGTACCGATATCTCTCAAGTAACACTTGCGGACGCCGTTAAGTATCTTTCACTTCCACGAGAACTCGGTACACACCCCTCCACGGGTAAAACAGTTTTCTCTTCAACTGGTCGCTTCGGACCGTATGTGGGCAGTGATGGTAATTTCCGCTCTCTTAAATCAACAAGTCCAGGTGGTGGTGATCCCTACACCATCACACTCGATGAAGCACTTACGCTCCTTGCAACACCGAAAAAACTGCCGAAAGGTGTTGAAATGATAAAAGAGATTGGAAAACATCCGAAGTCAGGCAAGATGCTCATTCTCTATAAATCAAAACAGGGATTCTTCCTAAAGAAAGGTTTGCGTCGTATTTATCTGCCAGAATCAATCAAACCGAAATCTCTCACAAGTGAGGCTGCCTCTGAATATTTAAAATAACCGAACGAAAAATCTGATATAAAATCTGTGACAGTGTATAGTATTTCCATGACTAGTATAAAGGAGATTCTTGGTGCACTATCGTCATCGTCCCCCGAGAAAGCTGCCTATATAGAAAAGGCTTATATATTCGCTAAACAGGCGCATAAAGATCAAAAACGCTACTCTGGCGAACCCTATTTCATCCACCCTGCAGCGACGGCAAAAATACTTGCCCAATACGATATGGATGCAATATCAATCGCTGCTGGACTTTTACATGACGTCATCGAGGACACTGAAACTACACGAGAAGAAGTCAAAAAGGAGTTCGGGAAAGAGCTCCTTTTTGTTGTCGATGGGGTCACAAAATTAGGGGTCCCTAAATACCGCGGGGCTGAACGACATGCCGAGTCATTACGGCGATTACTTGTGGCAACGGCGAGTGACATCCGCGTACTTATTGTTAAACTCGCAGATCGTTATCATAATATGCAAACACTGCAGTACGTTCCTAAACAAAAGCAATACCGTATTGCACTTGAAACACTGGAAATATATGTACCTATCGCTGACCGACTTGGTATGGGTAAAATGAAACGAGATTTAGAGGATCTTGCATTTCCTTTCGTTGATCCCGATGCTAAACAACATGTTGCTGAAATGCTCAGTTT
>QIHK01000057.1 GCA_003230945.1 Candidatus Kaiserbacteria bacterium | reverse complement strand
ACCCGAAGTAGAACCAGCAATATCGGAACGAACCGAAACCGTATAGGTGCCACCTGCCGGAACTGTGAAGATACCGGAAGCGTCATTATACGAGAATTGACTCGATGAGATGCCTGCTGAATCTGTAATACGTGTACCGCCATCATAGAGGTATACGTTTGTGAGTGTCGAGTCATTCGACACACCAATACGGTTGAAGGTAAGTCCCGTTACGTTAACTGGGGCTGAGGTTGGGTTGCTGAAAGTATATTCACCAAGATCACCAATGCCCTGTCCTGCGATAAGAACTGAACCATTCGGACTCGAAGGAGCGAGTGAGACCTTGAGGCCATTACCCGTTACCGTCGAACCACCCGTAGTTCCACCCGTAGTTCCACCTACGGTTGAAGATGAACCGCCACCGAGATTCCACGCTGAGCGAGAAATCGGACCGAAGTAGCCAGACGTCGGAGAGACGCTAACTGACTTCTGCCACGCAATGACTGCTGACTTCGTCTGGGAACCGAAGTAACCAGTAGCGCCTGCCGGGATGGTGAAACCACCGCCGATAAGTGCACCTTGAAGACAGGTTACATCAGAACCTGTAGCACCAACCGTCAAGTCCATTGTGAACGAACATGACGAAGTTGTTGTGGTCGTAGTTGTCGAAGGAGTACCGCCGGTAAGCGATGCCTTGACGTTTGAAATCGTGGTGCTATCTGCACCGAACGAAGAAAGAAGCGAGAGAATCGACTGAACTTGCGAGCCCGTCAATGCTGCATGCGCTATAGGCGCGAGCGAAAGCAAAGACGTCGCCATTGCAAGTCCTGTCGTTACCGCTGCGACCTTCGCGACCGCTTTAGTAGTTATAGACATAAACAATTTTTAAGAATTTAAGAAGCACGTGATTAATTAAGTTTGAGTCGCACATCGCACTTTCAATCACACTACCCCATAGCAGGCGGTATCGACCTGCCTGCCATGGGTTAGCTGGCAAGATTATTCTGATTCGTAAATCAGATTTTTGCGGCTTTTCATAACCGCTATTTAGTTATCAAAGTGCCCGTCCACTCGAGGAATAAATCCCCCGCTAGGACTGGGTTGTAGTATAGCGGAGTTTCTAGCTTTTTCGATGGATCTTGGTGTGGATAACAAGTGTATAGTGGTGCGCAAAAAAGAGGCCGTTTCCAGCCTTTATCTACACACCTATACCCCAATCGCTATCACGGAGCCACTTTAGCAAAAGTGCCACTATACGTCAAAAAATTCATTCCTTATTATAGATTTTGTTTACTCCGTATTTAAAGTTTCAAAAGTGAGTAGGTACTCCAACGACGTTCTCCTTTCTTGATAATTATTTTTAAATCAATAAGTGTTAGGAGTTCTCGTTGAATTGTCTTCTCAGAAACATTTCGAATAACCGTAGAAATATCTTTTATACTGGCACTTCCACCTTTCCGCCGTATAACGGACAATATAGCTTCCCTTCTCTCTCCTATATGAATGTCCTTTACCTTTTTAATGTCTTTAACGTGTCCTTTTGTTTGTGGAGCTGATACTTTTTTCGATACCAATCTACTTTGATAACGAGACGGAGATCCCATTGCTGATTTTCCAACTTTCCCTGCGTACTTTGCAATATCTGCAAGTGTCGGAACGTCATCAAGAAAAAGTCTCGGCTCTTCATATGCAGCGACCTCCTGAAGCAAGAGGTGTGATTCATGTGCTATAAGCTCAGCATTCATTGTGGATAGCAATCCTCCTGTTCGTGCAATGGAAAGCACGCTTGAAAGAGTTAGTAGCTCACGCGCAAGAGCGGTACGCGCAGCTCCAGGAGGAAGAATTGCTGCATCAACAAGACCAATAGCTATGGCGTCCATTCTATTTCGTAATGAGACCGAATCTGCGAATGCTGGCGTAATGAGATGTATTGCTTTTGCAAGCCGTTCGGCTTTTTTATATATATAAATACGTTTTATGTCTTTTTCAAAAATGTTAGAGAATATACTTTTTTCTAAGACAAAGTCATTATTTGGAGATGACTTATGTCGTAGTCCTTGATATGAAATTTGGTTATCTTGTCCTTTTGATTTACGTTCATCATTCATGTCGTATACACAGTATATGTCCTTGAGATTGTGATGCAAGTCCTTCACAACCTTTTCTCATTTTATTCTTTTTTATTTTCCTTATAAAAGGAAAGAGATAAAAAAACTTCTCTCCTGAGGTAGTGCTTATTTCTCTATAGAATTTGTCTATAGGTAAAATCGCCACATGGAAGTAACTAGATTTGTGTACGGGTGGCACACATATGATAAAGAGCTGATGGTGCAAGATTCCCCGTTAGCCTGATTTTCCCCCGTATATGCCAACGCGATGGTACAATGGATTTCATCATGGCTCGAGGCAGAGGAAGAAAAAAAGTACGCGGACGCAGTAAACGCACGCGTAGTGACGAAGTGAAAGAATACGATAATCTCATTCGGCTTGCTTCAGCCATCGTCCTTCTTGCTGTCGGTGTTCTTGCTGTCCTCTCTATTTTTGGAGCGGCTGGACCTGTGGGAAGTACTGCCTTTGCCTTTTCCTATAGCATCATAGGTATCGGAGCGTTCCTTCTTCCGCTAGCTCTCATAGCCGTTGGACTCTACGCTGGATTTGGCCGACCTATGCTTGAGCCACTCATAGTAACTGGGTATGCACTCATTGGTGCTTCGGTGCTCGCTTTCGCAGGACTCTTTCCTAAAACTCAATTTGGTGGTGAGGTCGGCTCTTGGATAGGAGGTGCTCTTTCCGGATTCTTTGGATTCTGGGGAGCCTTTGTTCTTTTCCTTGCCATCATTGCCATCGGTATTGCTGTTGTCACAGATATTGAAGAAATTGCTCTCACTATAATTAGTGGCAGTAAGTCTTTGTGGCAATGGGTCCGTGGCATTCGTTCACACAATGAGAGTGATGATTTGGAAGAATTTTCAGATATCGATGACCCGCAAGAAGACGAGGAGGAAGACGAAGATGAGGAAGAAGACGAATATGAAGATGACGAGGAGGAAGAGAAGGAACCAGTGATAACTGTTTTCAATCGACCAAATGGTCGCCCTGCTCCAACGGCATCGGGTATCGCAAATTTCGATGCTGAATACGATCCTCCGCCCATCACGATACTTAGTGAAGATCGCGGTAAACCGGGCACTGGTGACATTAAAGCAAATGCAAATATTATTAAGCGTACTTTCCAAAACTTCGGTATCAATCTTGAAATGGATGAAGTCTCCGTTGGCCCTACCGTAACTCGCTACGCGGTAAAACCTGCTGAAGGAGTACGCCTTTCGAAAATCGTTTCGCTGGCCAGTAACTTGGAGCTCGCGCTTGCCGCTCATCCAGTACGAATCGAAGCACCAATTCCCGGGAAATCTCTTATCGGCATTGAAGTGCCTAATTCCGTTAAAGCGAAAGTTGGTCTCGGCGGTATACTCTCTTCTCCTGAATGGGTGGAGAGCAAGAAACAACTCTTAGCAGCTCTCGGTCGCGATATAACCGGTACACCGCATTACGTAAACATTGCGAAGATGCCTCACGCACTTGTCGCTGGTGCCACTGGTTCTGGAAAGTCAGTTGCCATTCACTCGCTCATTACGTCATTACTTTATCGCAATGGTCCAAACCAGCTACGTTTTATCATGATTGATCCAAAACGTGTCGAGCTCACACTTTATAACGGTATCCCTCACCTCCTCACCCCTGTCATCACTGACCCGAAAAAAACAATCCTCTCACTAAAATGGGCGGCTAAAGAAATGGAACGGAGATACAATATCCTTGAAACAGAACATGTGCGGGACATTGAGTCATACCATGCAAGTATATTTGAACCGGCAAAGAAGAAAGGAGGGGAAGATTTGCCTGAAGCACTTCCTTATATAGTTATAGTCATTGATGAGCTTGCCGACATTATGCAAAGCTACCCGCGCGAACTTGAAGCATCTATCGTGCGTCTTGCACAAATGAGTCGTGCTGTAGGGATTCATCTTATTCTTTCGACTCAACGCCCATCGGTGAATGTTATTACCGGACTCATTAAAGCAAACATTCCTACTCGTCTTGCGCTCCAAGTTGCTTCGCAGATAGACTCTCGTACCATTCTCGACAGTAGTGGTGCTGAGACGCTACTCGGTGCTGGCGACATGCTCTATTTCTCTTCTGATATGCAGAAACCTGTACGTATTCAAACAGCTTTTATTGGTGAGAATGAAGTCAAAAAAGTGACGAGTTACATAAAAAGCCATAATGCTGGCGATCTCACCTCAATAGATATGGGTGGGAACGGTATCACCGTAACGGACGCCGGTGACACTATCGGCATAGCTAATGCCATGTTCGAAGATGAGGATGAAGATGATGATCTCTATGATGAAGCACGAGCTACGGTCGAACAAGCTGGACGCGCTTCAACTAGCTATCTACAACGGAAACTTAAAATTGGTTATTCTCGTGCTGCGCGACTTATGGATGTCCTTGAGTCAAGAGGAATTATTGGCCCTGCCGATGGAAGCAAACCTCGTGAAATTCTCTCCATCGCTAATAACGAAGATACCTTACCCGATGAAGAGGACGCTGATGTATGGGATCCGCTCCAGAAATAATCTTTTATGACGCGATTCCTCATTGTCAGCACTCTCCTTCTCGTTGCAGTATATGGCCTTATGAAAGCTCGCCCACTCCTTCTAGGTCCTTCTATCTCACTCAACTCCCCAGTAAAATATGCGGTAATTCCCAACGGAATAACGACTTTCTCAGGACAGGTGAATCGTACCGTTGCACTGACGCTCGACGGTGTCCCCGTCTTGAGTGACCAGAATGGAAGTTTCTCGTCTATAGTTACCCTCCCCCACGGAAATTCTATACTTACCCTCGTCGCATCTGATAGATTTGGACGACGGGTTACCACTACCAGAACCGTCTATGTCCCTTAATCTATCGAAAATACTGGGTACTACGCTATAATGAGACAGATTAAAAAAATATACTCACTATTATTATTCAAATAAGTTCCGGATATGGCATTCAATAAACCAAAAAAAGAAAAAGTTCTCAAAACAGTTACCGCCACGAGCACGGATAAGAGCGAAAAACAAAAATCAATCGAACAAGCATTGAAAGAAATTCGCGCGAAGTTTGGTGACGAAGCTATTACCACTTTCGGTACTGGCAAGATAAAAAAAATACCTTCTGTTTCTACTGGCTCAATTGGACTTGACTGGGCACTTGGAGTGGGTGGACTCCCCTACGGGCGCATCATCGAGATATTTGGTCCTGAATCTTCTGGGAAAACAACACTCGCCCTTCATGCTATTGCTGAAGCACAGAAAGCAGATGGCATCGCCGCTTTCGTGGATGCTGAACATGCTCTCGATCCAGAATACGCACGACGCATTGGTGTAAAACTTCCAGAACTTCTTATTTCACAACCAGATACTGGCGAACAAGCGCTTGATATCGTTGAGAGCTTAGTACGCAGTGGCAATGTTGATATCATTGTTATCGATTCCGTTGCAGCTCTCACTCCGAAAGATGAAATTGAAGGAGAAATGGGACAAATACATGTCGGTAAACAAGCACGCCTCATGAGCCAAGCACTACGCAAACTCACAAGTATTGTGGCGCGTAGTAAAACGATAGTCATCTTCATCAATCAAATTCGTATGCAAATTGGTGTAATGTTTGGAAATCCGGAAACTACTCCAGGTGGCAAAGCGCTAAAATTCTATACCTCCGTACGTCTCGACATTCGTCGTATTGCACAAATAAAGAAAGGAGAGACTGTTGTTGGCGGACGAGTACGCGTAAAGGTTGTAAAAAATAAAGTCGCGGCACCGTTCAGAAAAACTGAATTCGATCTTCTCTACAATGAGGGCATCAGTCGTGAAGGAGAATTACTCGCGCTTGGTGAGAAGTATGACCTCATTCAAAAATCAGGAGCTTCTTATAAATTTGGTGATGTCGCACTCGGTCGTGGCTATGATGCCGCTCGCACTTCACTACACAAAGATAAAAATCTTTCAAAAGATCTCCTTAAACAAATTAAGGAAAAACTCGCAGAAGATTAAGTTTACGCTTGCACGAGAGAAGAGAATGGAATACTACGCGCCACTGCACGTGCGAGGTATACGCTTGAAGCAAGGGTAAGAAGTACAAGAGCTTGCACGACAAGACGCGTGTGATCAAAGGCATAGAAGAAATACTGGAATTTACCAAAGATATCTATTGGTCCGTTTTCGAGAATTTTTGCTACCCATACTTCCCTACCAATACCCCAAAGAGCAAGAATAAGAATAAAAACGGCAAATACACTACCAGACAAAATGAAACGAAGTACAGAAATAGTATGTACACGACGCATCACCGTTCGTTCGATATTTGAATGATTATTCATAGTGTTGTGCATTATATATTTTTTTAAAAAGTTTCTTAGCTCGATGTACTCGCGTCTTCACCGCTGGCACAGATAGTTGTTCGCTCTTGGCTATCTCTTTTTGACTCTTCCCTTCGATGAATTGAAACCGTAAAAGCTTCGCAGTGGTTTCAGGGAGCTTTGCAAGCACCATGAGAACTTCATCACGAATAGTAAGATCTTCAAGAAATTCTGCATGCGTATCCTTTACACTTTCATACTGCTCTGGATTAAGTTCAGTACGAACACTTGTTTCCCTCCGGCACGATTTATATTTTGTATACGCAACACGATTAAGAATCGTATATATCCAAGAAGAGAAAGTTGCCCCTGTTTGTATTTTATAGGAATCTGCATACAGATACGCTTTCGTGAAAGCGTCCTGTACTACTTCCTCTGCGTCTTCCGGAGAACGCAATATAGTCCGAGCACGACGAAGAAGCGGTGCCTCATAGCGCCTCACAATAAGAGCAAAGAGTTCTGGCTCTCGATGTGAACGCAAAAGTACTTCTGCATCCGTCAGTGTCTCAATGTCCTCTATAGTTGAAGATCTCATTATTGCCTGTATCATACGCTTATCTGCTCTTAGTAGCACCTTTTATAACTATACTTAAAAGCTCTTAGTTTCAACTCATGGCCATCCTTTCATACAATGAAATTCTCCCAAAAAGCATCATTAACTATAATGGCGAGCCATACGAGGTGCTTTCTTCGCATATATTTCGTATGCAAAAGCGAAAGCCGATAAACCAAACTAAACTTCGTCATCTTGTATCTGGAAGAGTCATTGAAATATCCTTCCATCAGAATGAAACAGTATCTGAAGCAGATATTGAAAAAATGAATGCTTTGTTCCTTTATACTAATCGAGGTGAAAGTTGGCTTGCTGAAGAAAACAACCCAAAAAATAGATTTTCTTTTCCTGAAGAGTTCGTACACGACCGCGTACAATGGCTCTCACCGAACACACTCGTTGAAGTGGTTGTGTACGAAGAGAAACCTATTACCATAAAAATTCCTATAAAAATGGAGCTTGAGGTCATAGAAGCACCCCCAAATGTGAGAGGTGATTCCGCTACAAGCGGGAATAAGCCTGTTACCGTTTCAACAGGTGCCATTGTAAACGTTCCTCTTTTCATCAATGCTGGCGATATTATCCGCGTCAATACAAGCACTGGAGAATACGGTGAACGCGTTTCAAAAGGATAGGCTATATAAAAAATACCCCGCACAAACGCGTGCGGGGTATTTATTTAAAATATATCTGCACTACGCAGCGACATACGGCAAAAGTGCCATAAAGCGTGCTCGTTTGATTGCTGTTGCAATTGCACGCTGTTTCAAGGCTGGGATACCCGTGCGACGTTTTGACAACATTTTTGCATGAGAGTTCGTAAATTGTTTCAAGTACGCAGTGTCCTTGTAATCAACAAATTTTTTAATCTCAATCTCTTCTCGTTCAGCTTGGTGTGCCATAAGTATGTGATTACTAGCAAATAATTAAAAAGGAATATCCTCCGGATTTATCTCTTCATCAGGATACTGAATCTCCTCACCAGTTTTCGAGGCGGGAGCTTTCGGAGCAGTAGATGCTGTTTGACCGCCAGAAGGGCGACCTCCATCAGCACCAAACTGGAAATGTTCAAGTACAATCTCAGTGCGATAATTTTTCTTTCCTGTTTCTTTATCGTCCCAAGAACGTGTTTGGATACGACCTTCAACATATATAGGGCGGCCTTTCGTGAAGTACTGCCCGATGACTTCAGCAGTACGACCAAAAGCAACGATGTTATGAAATTCGACCGACTCTTGTTTCTGTCCATTTTTATCCTTGTAGGTGCGGTTGGTTGCAATGCTAAAGCTAGCAACTTGCTGACCAGATGGAAGCGATTTGATTTCTGGATCGCGCGTTAAGTTACCGTAAAGAATGGCTTTATTAATATACATAATTTTTATTATACCGCAGCTTTCTCAAGAGCGGCATCAAGCGCAGCATCTGTGGTGTCTTCATCTTCACCTTCCTTTTCTGAGCTCTCGGCTTCCCTCAAAGAAAGTTCACGCAAATCTGAAGCATGCTGTACTGCTTCTTTTGTTGTTACGAGATCGATAAAACGAATAATACGTTTTTCGGCTTTTGCGACAGTAAGAATTGCTTCGTGCTTTTGAGCCAATGTTTCGTAAGCAATCCAACAGAAAAAAGCTGAATTAAAGTCGCGACGACCTGCAGTTTCCTGGCGAGAGATAGTATAGGCAAGCTGTATTTTTTCAGGTTCGCCTTCAGCGATAATCGTACCCTGCTCTGCAATGCTGTCATGCAGTGCGCTATAAGCTTTTTTGACTTCTTCAGATGGGAGCTCTGGATCAAGATGAAAACCAAATTCATACACGCGAGGCTTGTCCTCTAAGAGAGAATCTTCTTCCAGAATTTCTTCTTGTTTTTTTGCCATGATGGGAGCATCCTAGCACGGAGATTTAGCCGTCGCAAGGAAAGGTTTTAGATCCTAAAAACACGTTTAGCGTTAGTTACTAAAGCTTCGCGAACTTTTTCAGCATCTTCTCCACGAATATCAGCAATCTGGGCAACGACATCCTTGACGGACATTGGGTCATTGCGTTGGTAGCGACGGGTTACTGGGGACACATAAGGAGAGTCTGTTTCAGAAAGAATACAATTTAGAGGTACCTGTCGAATCACTGCATCATACTCATGGGTAAAAGTGATGACTGCAGTGAATGAGACTGTAAAATCAAGCGAAAAAAGAGCTTCTGCTTCTGAAGCTCCCCCTACAAAAAAATGAATATCTCCATGCACAGCGGAGCCATATATAGCTTTTTTCTCTTTTAAGAGCTCAATAAGATCACTATAGGCATCATAAGTACCTTTCGTTGGACGACAGTGAATAATGAGTGGCTTATCAAGTTTGGCAGCGAGATCAATATGCGCCGAAAGTAATGTGCGTTGTGCCTGTTTTACTTCATCATTTATTTTTACCGTGCGATAGTAGTCGAGACCGCACTCCCCTATCCCAACAACTCTAGGGTGTGTTGCAAGAGTGCGATAGACTTCTATATCGAAAGGCTCTTGTTCAACACTATTTGGATGTAATCCAACCGCTGCATAAAGATGTGTATAGTGTGTTGCTAAAGAGATTGCTTTCTCTGATGAAAGACGGTCTACACCAACAACAACGCCACCAACTTCATTGACACGCATTTGTTCAATAATTTTTTCTCGATCTTGGTCAAAATTTTTGAATTGTATATGGCAATGTGAATCGAAGTATTTTATCTCCATGATAAACAATTAGTAACTAACACGTGGAAAAAGATTTTCAGGCTTCTCGTTTTTACGAATAGCAGAAATAATAGTGGCCGAAGTGCGTGGCATGGCAGGAGCAAGATGCGTTGCTATTAAGAAAAGGTCATTTACAAGTTTCGTAATTTCATCACGCGCTTTCTCACGCTCAACAGTATCTCCGCTTTTAATACCTTTATAAGGTTTATGCTCAGCTATAAAAGTATCGGCATCTGAAATCTTTGCAAAAATGAAGTCCATAGCCTCATGGAATCGAAACTGTTCTACTTTTAGAAGAAACTCTTTATTAAGAAGAGTATCTTCCCCATTCATTTCAATAGGATGTGATAGATGCTCTTCTGCGAGGGTCATCACACGTGCAACAAGATTACCAAGACCGTTTGTGAGATTCGCAGTGTAGTGTTCGTGTATTAGTTCTTCGGTTACATCTGAATCTTCAAATGGATTTACGTGACGAAGAAGTATGTACCGAAGCGCCTCGGCACCAAAACGTTCAATGATAACAAGTGGGTCAA
This sequence comes from Candidatus Kaiserbacteria bacterium, assembly GCA_003230945.1. Lineage (GTDB taxonomy): Bacteria > Patescibacteriota > Minisyncoccia > Phycocordibacterales > Phycocordibacteraceae > C7867-001. The sequence continues at coordinate 3,468 of QIHK01000057.1, read as the reverse complement.
TAATATTTCCAAGAGACTTACTCATCTTCTTTCCATCTGAGATAAGGAAACCATGTATAAAAACTTGTTTAGAAAATGGCAGTTGAGCGGAGAGAAGCATGGCTTGCCACATTGCCGACTGCTGTCGCAAATTATCTTTTCCTGCAAAATGTGTTACTGGCCACCATGCATTGAAAGAAGCAGAATCATTCGGCCAACCAATAACTGAAAGATAATTGACGAGAGCATCAAACCATACATACATAACTTGTTCATCATCTCCCGGTACCGGTATACCCCAAGAAAGTTTTTCCTTTCTTCGAGAAATACTAAAATCTTTAAGACCTCTAGAGACAAATGAAGTTATTTCATGCATACGTTCCTTCGGTACAACGAAATCTTTCTGTTGTGCATATTTCGCGAGGAGCGCCTCTTGATATTTAGAAAAACGAAAATAGTAATTCTCTTCCTTACGGATTTCTATTTCTTGCGAAAAATGGAGTGGGCATTTACCATTTTCGAGCTCAGAATCTGTCTTTTCAAGCTCACAGCCAACACAATATTTTACTTCATACTCTGCCTTATAAATATCACCCGCCTTCATACACCGTTTCCAGAATTCTTGTGCTGAACTAATGTGCTGTGCATCGGTAGTGCGAATAAATGAATCAAATGAAATATCAAATTTCTCAGCAAATTCTCTGAAACGTGCTGCGTGTGTATCAACATATTTCTGAGGAGTTTCCTTTGCCTCTTTCGCTTTCTTCTCTATCTTTGCACCATGTTCATCGGTACCAATATTGAAAAAAACTTCATCACCATTTATGCGAAAAATACGTGCAACAAAATCTGCCTCGACAAATTCAAGAGCATGACCTAGGTGTGGATTTGCATTCACATATGGCAGTGTTGTCGTAAGGTAACGATTCATCCTTGCAAAGCTTTATGTGTATGCACACTACGTTTGTGCTTATCGAAATCAGAAAGAAATTCGAGAGCTACCGCGGCGAGCGGAACTGAAAGAAGTATGCCGATGAAACCTGCAAGAATACCTCCTGCAATAAGCGCTACAATAACAAGAACAGGCGGAATGCCGACTACTTTTTTCACAATAAGCGGATAGATAAGATTTGATTCAAACTGATTTACGACAATAAAAAGACCGAGCACTATAACGGCAAGAGCTGCACCTCCGCTCGAAAAACTCACTACAACAGCGGCGGCTCCCGCAATTAACGAACCAAAAATAGGAATAATTTCCGCAAAGGCTGTGAGGACTGCAAGAATCAGTGCATAGGGAATACCAATAATGAGTAGACCGAGGTATACCAGTACACCCACTATCACTGAAAGCAGTATTTGTCCCTGCATCCAGAGCCCAATCTTCTTTTGTGAACGCTTCCAAAGATCAACAGAGTAGTCTTCATGACGTGCCGGCATAACGAGTCGTAAAAAATCGTCAACACCAGTATCTTGGAGAGCAAAGTAAAATGAAAGCACAATAACAAGCATGAGTGAAAACATGCCACCAAAGAAGGTTATGAAAAGCTGTATGACCCCTCCAGAGGTTGAGGTAAATGCTGACTGAAGTGATACAAGCGTTCCGAGAATAGACTGCACTTGGTTTTGTTCATTGAGTAAGTTTGTGGCACTCAAATTAGTGAGCGAACTCGGGAGATTCAAGGTGTTTAAGTACTGTGGCATACTCGAAACGAAATTTGCTGCATCCGAGACAATAGGAGGAATGAAGAAATATATGAGTACAAATACTGAACCAAATACGAGTACATACATAAGAAGGGCAGAAATAAAACGTGGGACATGCCGTCGAATGAAAAACTTAATCCCGGGTTCTATGGAGGACGCAATGACAATCGAGGTGAGAACAAGAAGTATCAAGTCTCGCAAAAGCCAGAGTATATACGCACCGAAACCTATCAATAGAATTGATATGACCGTTCCTGGAGTTATAGAAATATTAAATGCCTTGTTCATATCGAAATCCTAGCATAATCCGTGTATAGAAAGTACGTAGAGGATATAGCTCCTCCATCGCTATGAAAGAGATTCCCGAATACGAGTAGCAACCTCTTGGGTGGTGAGACGCTCCTGTTCACCAGTATCACGATGGCGAAGAGTAACGGTATCCTTGAGTTCTGGTTTCTCACCGAGAGTATCGAAATCAATCGTGATGCAGTAAGGGGTACCGATCTCATCTTGGCGACGATACCGCTTACCAATATTACCGTTATCGTCCCACGCAATTGCTGGATGCACTTTTTGGAGCTCTTTACGTACTTCTTTCGCCTTCGCAACAAGTTCAGGTTTATTCTTTAAAAGTGGTGAGACCATCGCTTTAATTGGAGCAATAACACTGGGAAGTGCTAGATATATCCGAGCATCACCACCAACTTCATCTTGGCGATACGCGGAAAGTAGTGTGGCAAGAACGGTACGATCAACACCAAGAGATGGCTCGATAACGTGCGGGGTAAATTTTTCTTTCGTTGCTTCATCAAGCTGTTTCAATTCAACACCTGATTCTTTTTCATGGGCAGATAAATCAAAATCCGTACGGTACGCGAGCCCCCAAAGTTCTTTTCGTCCGAATGGATAGTCAAATTCAAAATCTATCGTACGCTGGCTGTAATGTGCTCTATCGTCCGGTGGTACTTCGAGTTCATGCAAATCATTTTTTTGAATACCTATTGCCCGAGCGTATTGATGCATCACCGCGCGCCACTTTTCAAATGTCTGTTCCCACTCATCGGGTTTTATGAAATATTCCACCTCCATTTGTTCAAACTCGCGCAGACGAAAGATAAAATCACGCGGAGCAATTTCATTGCGGAATGCCTTACCTATTTGGGCAATTCCAAATGGAAACTTTGGATGTATTGAGTCAATAATATTTTTATAGTTCATAAAAATACCTGCTGCCGTTTCCGGACGTAAATATACTGTGGAAGCATCTTCAGAGGCGCCAGCATGTGTCTTAAACATCATATTGAATTGTTGTGGATCCTTTGTGTCATTCTTTGCTCCACAATGTTCACATACCCACACTTCTTCGCCTTTCAATATATTTCCCTCTTCATCTTTTTTTGGTTTTGTTTGTACATGATCTGCGCGGAAACGGTGTTTGCATTTCTCACATTCAATAAGTGGGTCGGTGAATCCGGATATATGCCCAGACGTCTCCCATACTTTCGGATTCATAAGAATTGTTGCGTCAACACCATACATATCGTCGTGCTCGTCAACAAACATTCGCCACCAAAGATCTTTGAGATTATTTTTTAGCGCCACGCCAAACGGACCATAGTCGTAGGTGCCGGCGAGCCCACCGTAAATTTCGGAGCCTGGAAATATAAACCCTCGACGCTTTGCAAGCGAGATTATCTTTTCCATTAAGGTTATTTCATTCATACGCTTATAGTGCTCTAAGAGTGCCGTAAAAAGTTCTTATATGCAAGATAATACGACAGA
>QIHK01000001.1 GCA_003230945.1 Candidatus Kaiserbacteria bacterium | reverse complement strand
TTTCACTAACTATGGGCTCTTGCATATGCAAGAGCCCATTTAATTTTAAATTAAATTAATCAAAACAATTGTTTTTTCTATAATGAGATAAAAAAAGGAACGACAATGAGAATTATTGTCGTTCCAGAGTTCGAGGTCCAGTATTCCTAGTCGCTATAAGAGGGAATGAAGCTTGGTGAGCTGTCATCAATAGGGACAATATGTTCATTGGCTTCTTTTGCCATTTCTTCACATTGACGTTTTTTCTCCACCATTTTAATTTTCACGACGTATTTTTTTATGGCATGCCTTTTGGCGGTTACTTTTCCGCCCTTTCTTCCCATTGCCCTAAGAGCTTCTTTATCTCCTTCATATATTTTTTTTTGGATGTACTCGGGTATTGATCTCCTTTTCATCTCAATTCCTTTCTTCAGAAATCTATTCCATATATATAATGCACTTATTGTAACAATGAGTCAACCACTGCTTTAACATCATTACCATCAGCTTTGCCTTTAAACTCTTTCATGAGGACACCGATAAATTTACCAGTCTCCGCTTTTGAGCTAATACCAAGTTCAGACATCTTTTCCTTCGCAAGAGTTTCAATTTCTTCACGGGGCATCATGTTTGGTAGGTGACTCTCAATGATAACTAATTCTTCCTTTTCCGGCGTGGCAAGTTCTGGACGATTAGCCTTTTCAAATTGTTCAATGGAATCTTTACGTTGGCTTGCGGCGCGCTTCAGTACAACAAGTGCTTCCGTATCTGAGAGAAATTCATCTGGTTTATGTTTTTTAGCAACTACTTCGTTTGTCATTGCTGAGATGAGAGAGCGAAGGGTTCGTAAAAGTACTTTATCTTTCGCGCGCATAGCGTCAGGAATTGCTTTCTTGAGTGATTCATGAATATTCATATGTAAAGAATCGTACCATATCGTCTTAGTGCATAGGGTATACTCATTTCTATGAAAGAACGTGAGTGGTTTGCTCTTACTGTCGAAGAAGTAGCCCATATTCTAAAAACAAACACGGTTTGTGGTTTAACGAATAAAGAGGTACTCGACCGTCGCAAACGTGAGGGTAAGAATCGGTTGCCAGAACCGCCACAAGATACCTATATAAAACGAATCCTTCGGCAATTCACGAATCCAATTGCTCTTATTCTTGTTGTTGCGACACCGATTGCAATTATTGTAGGCACTATCGGTGATGCCGTTATTATCGCCGTAGCACTCATTATCAATGTCATCATTGGAGTTTTTCAAGAAGGGAAGGCTAACAATGCTTTCTCCGCGCTAAAGAAAAGTGAAGCACATCAGGCGACTGTTGTACGAGGCGGGGAACCGGAAGAAATTTCTTCAGAAGAACTTATTCCTGGGGATCTTGTGGTACTTAGTGCTGGGTCAGCTGTCCCTGCAGATATTCGTCTTACCGAAGTACATGGACTCGCTACAAACGAATCGGCTCTCTCGGGAGAGTGGGTACCGACAGAAAAATCAGTAGAGGAAATCTCCCAAGGTTCCATTTTACCAGAGCGCACCAGTATGGCGTATGCAGGCACATTCATTGTCGGAGGATCTGGGAAAGGTATTGTTGTAACGACTGGAATACATACTGAATTTGGCACGATTGCTACATCAATTACTGAGAATCGCGCTCCTGAGACACCACTGTCACGCGATTTACGTAAAGCGGCCCTCCTCCTCTTGTTTATGATGCTTATTGCAGTTGCAACAGTATTCGGGCTTGCACTTTATGCGGGTGACGGTTTGAGAGAAGCAACTCTCGTAGCTATTGCCATTGCAGTAGCATCAGTACCGGAAGGTCTCCCTGCAGCGGTGACAGTTGCATTGGCTCTCGGTATGGAGCGTATTCTTAAAAAAGGTGGACTCGTGAAGAATCTCCTCGCTGCAGAAACACTTGGAGCAACAAGTGTTATTTTGACTGATAAAACTGGAACTCTTACAGAGGGTCGTATGCATATTGTTGGTTTTGCAACTCTTTCTGGTACTACAGAAGATCTCACAGGGTCAGAAGCAAAGCGGGTGTTGCATGCTGCAGTGCTTGCCTCAAGTGGCTTTATTGAAGAACTTTCTGATGTTGCTCCTGGAGAAGACGCAATTGTCGCTCACGGACGACCGATGGAACAAGCTATCGTTCTTGCAGGATTCAAAGCGGGACTTTCAGAGACTGAGCTACACAATTCACACAAACGTATCGATGAATTACCGTTTGATGCTAAGAAACGTTTTGGGGCGACTCTAGTAGAGGAATCAGGACATTCAGTAGCATATCTTTCCGGTGCACCAGAACTCTTCATTTCACATACTCGTCGTACTGCCTCTAAAAAAGGAGCTCATACTCTTACCCCACATGAAGTTGCATTCATGACTGACGCGCTCCGTCGTGCGGCACGCACGACGGAGCGCGTCCTTGCTATTGCTCGAGCGCCGTGGCCGGAAAAACAATTTCCTGTAGATGAAAATTATGAAGGGCTTCTCGAACGTGCAGAACTCTTAGGATTTATTATCTTTTCAGATGCAGTGCGTCCCGATGCAAAGCAAGCCGTAGCAGATATTCTTTCGTCTGGTGCACGCGTCATTATGGCTACTGGAGATAATCCCGATACAGCGCTCGCCATAGCTCGCGCCGTAGAACTTGTAGGACCCCACGCGCACGCGTATCTTGGCACTGATTTCACCGATCTTTCTGATGATGCATTATTTAAATTACTCATGGCACACCAAGTCTTTGCGCGCGTCACACCAAAAGATAAGTTGCGTATGGCGAATGTTCTCTCGAGTCATGGAGAAGTGGTTGCTATGACTGGTGACGGAGTGAATGATGCTCCTGCACTTCACGCTGCAGCTATAGGTATTGCACTTGGTAGTGGAACAGAAGTTGCTAAAGAAGCTTCTGACCTCGTTCTTTTAAATGATAGTTTTTCTGTGATCACTTCATCAATTGCTGAAGGTCGTCGATTGCGTGACAATGTTAAAAAAGTGTTTACTTATTTAGTATCTACTAATTTCAGCGAAACATTTCTTATTGTTTCAGCTTTTGTTCTTGGCCTTCCTTTACCACTTCTTCCAGCACAAATACTTTGGTCAAATCTTGTGGGTGGTGGTCCTATGAACGTTGCTTTTGCTTTTGAACCATTGTATCCCTCTGCGATGCGTCGCACGCCAAAAGATTCTGAGAATGCACAAATTCTCTCGCGTTCGACCATAAAACTCATGACTCTTATAGGGCTTACAACTGGGCTTCTCCTCATTATTCTTTTTCTTGCCCTTTCATACATTGGAACTCCCGTAGAGGAAATGCGTACTATTATGTTTGTAGCGATTTCTCTCGATTCAATGTTTACCGCTCTTTCACTTAAAAGTTTTGGTACACCATTTTGGCGTATCTCCTTCTTTTCGAATCGTTTCTTGCTTGTAGCACTTGCGGGAAGTATATTATTACTCGCCATCGCGTTTATTCCTGTTATTGCCGGTTTTGTGGGTATCGTGCCACTCACCGCTTTTGATTTTATTCTTCTCACTGGTATTGGTTTCCTTGATCTTATAATTGTTGAAACAATAAAATATTTTCTTTTTATACGCCCGGACCGCAGGCAACAAATAAAGTGCCAGATGAAATCTTCCCTGATATAATATATCTATGGATCCACTCTCTATCGCTATCATAATCATTGCACTCGTCATTATCCAAATACTCGGATTGTCTTTTATTTTTGGTTGGATGAAACGTAATGCTCCTCAAGCTTCTGAAGAAAAGGGAAGTTTCCTCATGCTTCAACAACAAATGCAAGAATTAGGGCATTCCCTTGATACCCGTGTTAGTGAGTCAGCAAAGACAATGCAGGAACATGCACATCAGCAAGTTTCCGAATCCCACCGCCTTTTAAAAGAAATTACTCAAGAGGTTACTAGTGTAAAAGAAATTGGTCGGCAAACACAGGGATTTGCCGAACAACTTAAGGGACTTCAGGATATTCTGAAGAATCCAAAACAACGCGGTATTCTTGGTGAATATTATTTAGAGACTGTTCTAAAAAATGTACTTCCGCCGGGTATATATAAGATGCAATACCCATTTAAAAATGGTGAAATCGTGGATGCTGTTGTATTTATAAATGAAAAAATTGTACCTATTGATTCGAAATTCTCACTCGACAATTATAATAGACTAGTAAATGCTTCTGAACAGGATAAGCCAGCTTTTGAAAAAGCATTTGTGAATGATCTTAAACTCCGCATTCAAGAAACGGCTAAATATATACGCCCAGAAGAGAAAACTATGGATTTTGCTTTCATGTTTATTCCTTCGGAAGCTATCTATTATGATTTACTCACGAATCAAGTAGGTGGCGGGGAAGATGAAAACCTCATTCAGAGGGCTGCAGGGAAGAATAAAGTGATCATTGTTTCTCCAACCTCATTTCTTGCCTATCTTCAGACTGTCATGCAAGGTTTAAAAGCGATGGAAATTGAGAAACGTGCGGAAGATATTCAGAAACGAGTGAGAGAACTCGGAAAACATTTGAGTACCTATCAAGAGTTCTACCGTAAAATCGGTGTTTCATTAGGAACGACTGTGTCACATTTTAATAAAGGTTATAAAGAATTTGGGAAAATTGATAAAGACATATATCGTATTGCTGGCTCAAAGATAGGTATTGAACCTGACCTACTCGAGAAAGTGGAGGTATCTGAAGACTAAGTAGCTATCGCTACTATAGATAGAGTGAGTGATGCTTGCTATAAACTACTTTATATGGTATTCTATGCGTAGTAGTTAGAGAGGTATACTTCCTCTCTTCAAGAAAAGGAGAATGATATGTTAGTCTGTTCAAATCAAAATTTGATCGAACCGGGGGCATTCGCAAAATTCTTGACCATATCAAGATATTTAGCGGTTTCAAAAAATGACGAAGTTGTTTTCATTACCGATGCTGAAAGTGAAGAAGCAGTTATGGAACAACTTAAAGAAGTATATGGTATAAATAGCTTCAAAAAATTATACAAACTCCAGGAAATTCCCTAAAGATAATTTCCATATAAAACCCATGAAAAATAGACTATTTTTCATGGGTTTTTCTTCTAAAATTTAATGAATACCTAACAAATATACTAGTGCATCAGAATTCTAATATCACAGTAGAAATTTGCTTTAAACGTAATGGTGTGCTAGATTTTTGAAACTATGGAAGTGGCCGTAATCAAGACCGGCGGGAAGCAATATGTCGTCTCAAAAGGCGATAGTATCTCTATTGAGAAGCTCCCTGGTGACTTGAAGAAAGGCGACACCGTTTTATTTGACGAGGTTCTCCTTGTCGATAACGGTTCGGACACGACCATCGGAGCACCAACTATTAAGGGTGCGGAGGTCAAAGGCACTATTACAACAGTCGGCCGTGCAAAAAAGGTTGACGTTGTGAAGTACAAACCGAAGAGTCGTTATTTTAAACGTCGCGGACACAAACAGCCTATCCTCAAAGTTACGATCGACTCAATCTCCTAATCTGTTAAAAGTTTTATGTGATTGTGAGCATTTTCGATTTCTTTCGTCGTATTTTTACATACGTCTACGGAGATTGTTTCTTATGTTCTACCTCTTAAATCTTTTGTCATACTTAATGAGATAAGTCATGTGCGTCTCTATAATTCAATAAATTTATACAATGCAAATAGGAAGATGGAATCATCAGTCATCTGATGGTCATACTGCTCGTCGTAGTAGTGCAACACGTTCGTATTCGTCACGAGAGCAGCGTGGCGGCGTGCGAACAGACAATCGTTCATTCGGACGAAGTAAATATGCTACCCGTGGTAGTAGCTATAGTAGTTCTCGATATGGTGGTGCGCGTAGAGGAGCAAAACGCGGTGGTTTTGGTTCTTTCGGTACAACTGAATTCGAAATATCTCGCTTTATAAATAGATCAGCTGTTGTGGAAGAGGAAGAGGCAGTATTTACTCCAGAACATTCTTTTTCTGATTTTAAAGTAGATGAACGTATAAAAGCGAATGTTATTAAGAAAGGATACGAAACACCAACACCAATTCAGGATAAAGCGATTCCACAAGTACTTCTCGGCTACGATGTGGTTGGTCTTGCAGAAACTGGAACAGGGAAGACAGCGGCATTCCTTATCCCGCTCATTGATAAAGTAATGAAGGGTCTTGATAATAAGATTCATGAACGCATTCTTGTCATGGCGCCAACACGTGAGCTCGCTGTACAGATAGAGAAAGAACTTGCAGGCTTTGCAAAAGGTCTTGGTTTCCGTGGAATGGTTGCTGTAGGCGGTGCTAATATTAGTCCGCAAATTTCTGCATTGCGTCATAATCCTGCATTTGTTATCGGTACGCCGGGGCGTTTGAAGGATCTTATGGAACGTAAAGCACTTGATTTATCCGGATTCAGTACTGTGGTACTTGATGAAGCAGATCGTATGCTCGATATGGGCTTTATCGATGATATGCGTCTTATTTTGAGTACTATGCATACACAAAATCGTCATACTTTATTTTTCTCCGCGACTATGGGCAATGAAATTAAAAAACTTATTGGTGACTTTCTTAAGGAACCAGTTATAATTTCAGTCAAAACGCGTGATACCTCGAAAAATATTGATCAGGATGTTGTACGTATTAATCGTGGTGAAGATAAATTTGAAGCGCTTGTGAAGTTGCTAAGCGATCGAGATTTTAACCGTGTACTCATTTTTGTACGTACCAAACATGGCGCTGAACGTCTTGCAAAGATGCTCTCACGTGTCCATATCCATGCAGATTCAATTCATGGTAATAAGTCGTACAATGCGCGTATTCGTGCGCTTGAGGCATTCAAACGAGGACAGATAATTGCACTTGTAGCTACCGATGTCGCTGCACGTGGTCTCGACATTCCGGCTGTATCACACGTCATTAATTTCGATCTTCCTTCAACGTACGAAGACTATATCCACCGTATTGGTCGCACTGGCCGTGCATCTCTAAAAGGGAAGGCACTGACATTCGTTTAGGGACAATTTGGATAGAGGTGATTTAAAACCCCGCATACTGCGGGGTTTTAAATATAATTATTATGTTTCTTCACGATGGCGTAATGCGCTTGAGAGCGTAGCGGCATCTGAGTATTCGAGTTCACTTCCGGTAGCGAGTCCTCGACCAAGAATAGATATTTTTATATGGTCTCGAAATGGAGAGAGAATATCGCGAACATAATCTGCAGTGTGTTCACCTTCACTTGTGGCCGAGAGTGCAAGGACGATTTCAGTAAGTCCCTGAGCGAGTCGTTTTTCAACTGCATTTATAAGTTCCTTTTTACGGACCGTACCTTTACCTGAGAGTGTAAGAACACCACCGAGGACAAAGTAGCGTCCCTTATACGTTCCAGCACGTTCTACAGCGACGAGGTCTTGATCTTTCTCTATTATCATAAGAAGGGAATCATCACGATGAGTATTTGAACAATAACGACAGATGGTTGCTGTTGTCCCATTAAAGAAAAGTGAGCACTCCTGACATTGGCGTACTTCATTACTTAAGTCTTTAATAAGTGCCGCAAATTTTTCTCGTTCTGCTTTTGGTGTAGTCAATAAATGAAAAACAAAACGTTTACCTTGGCGCGGACCAATACCGGGAAGGCGAGCAAAAGCGGAAGCGAGTTCATCAATTTTATCCATACATTAAAATTCTTCATTTAACTCCCCATATCCTGATTTGTCGATTGACTGAAAAGAGGTACGTTTTTCATCAAAGAAAAGTGAGACTTGCCCCGTGGGACCGTTACGGTGTTTTTCAATGAGTATCTCAGCAACACCTGGGTGCTCGCTATCTTTATTAGTTTTATCATCACGATGAATAAACATGACAACATCGGCATCTTGCTCAATGGAACCAGAGTCGCGCAAGTCGGAAAGACGCGGCCGTCCACCTCGCTGTTCAACGGCGCGCGAGAGTTGAGAGAGAGCGATAACCGGCACATTAAGTTCTCGGGCGAGCCCTTTAAGCGAACGTGATATTTCGGTAATCTGTTGAACCATAGAGTCTGATTGACGCGTATTGGTTGGTGCCATGAGCTGAAGGTAGTCCACAATAAGAAGTCCAATACCATGCTCACGCTTCAAACGGCGCGCTACTGCACGCATACCGAGTATATTGTTCCCCGGTTTATCATCAATATAAATAGGTGCTTTTGAAAGTTCCTCAAGTGCATCACGGATGCGTCCAAAATCTTCTTCAGTTTTTACTTGCCCGGTGCGCAGTTTCCAAGAATTCACAAATGATTCAGCGGCAAGCATACGGTCAATAATTTGTTCAGAACTCATTTCAAGTGAAAATATTCCTACAGGAACTTTATGTCGGACGGCAGCATTACGTGCAATGTCGAGTGCGAGAGAGGTTTTACCAACTGATGGTCGTGCGGCAAGAATAACGAGATCAGAAGGATGGAATCCCGAGAGAAGATTATCAAGATCAGGAAAACCAGATGGAATACCACGAATGCCATCTTCGCGTTTGCTGAGTGCTTCGATACGATCCCAAGCTTCGTGCACCTTATCGCCGATGGCGGTAAATTTGTGTGCCGTAGAATTGTCACCGATCGCATAAATACTTTTTTCAGCTTCATCAAGAACTTCCATAGTGTCTCGTGCTTCATCGTATGCAGACTCGGTTATCTCGGAGGTGATCTCGATGAGAGAACGCATCAAAAATTTTCGTGAGACAAGTTCTGCATAGTGTGAGAAATTTCCCGGGCTCGGCGCTGCTGCGACAAGTTCAGCTAAATAGCTTCGACCACCTACTCTCTCGAGTAACCCTTGTCCTGATAGTCGCTCCGAAAGAGAGAGTTGATCGATTGGTTCACTGCGTTCAGCAAGTTCAGACATACCACCAAATATGAGACGATGTTTTTCTGCATAAAATGATTCAGGACGAATGAGGTCTGAGACATCATGAATAGCATCTGGTTTGAGAAGGAGTGCTCCGAGTAGAGCTCGCTCTGATTCAAGTGATTGTGGTGGAACTCGATTAACAGCCATTGCTCTCAATTATATCAAAGAGTTGCTTTAGTCAACACCGGTCCAGAAGGCCCGTCTTCCACAAGATATCCACTGTTTTCGATTTCATGGCGAAGGCGATCAGCCTCAGTAAAGTTCTTTTCATCACGTGCCGCCTCACGAAAGGCAAGTAATTGGGCAATTTCTTTTGGTATTGCCGTTTTAGCGACAAATGGAGTAACCGATGGGGAAGAGAGAGAAAGACCAAGATGAGCGTCAGCCACCTCAATGAGTCCCCATTTTTCCTCCGGTGAGTAATCCTCACTTCGAAGCGAATCCCAGAGAATACTAAGAGCAATTGGTGTAGCAAGATCATCGCGTACCGCTGCAAGAAAACGATCTCGAGCTTCAGATGGCTCACTTTTACGTTCCGATTCGTTGGCTATCTCACTTGAAATACGCCATAGACGGTTTAACGCACTAGCGCTTGCCTCCAATGCATCCCACGAGAAAGAAAGAGGAGAACGGTAGTGGGCTTGTAAAAAAAAGTAACGTAGTGAAAGTGGATGGAATCCTTTTTCACTAATTTCTGAAAGATAAACTACATTCCCAAGTGATTTTGATATTTTTTCGCCTATGGTGAGGAAGGCATTATGCATCCAGTAGCGTACAAATGGCTGGCCACTCACTGACTCCGATTGTGCTATTTCGTTGTTATGGTGAATCTGAATGTGGTCTTCACCACCGGTGTGGATATCGATTTTTTGTCCAAGGAGTGCTCGACTCATAGCGGAGCACTCAATATGCCATCCCGGATTTCCTTTCCCCCATGGACTGTCCCATTGTTGAAGGTCATTTGGTTTTGCGGAGCGCCAGAGTGCGAAGTCCATTACGTTACGTTTTTCTTTATTTATTGAGACGCGCGCGCCTGCTTTTAACTGTGCCCCAGAAAGATTTCCCAATTTTCCATAGTTTGGGAAGCGTGCGGTATCAAAATAAAGTCCTTCTTTAGTCCTATACGCAAATCCTTTTTCTTCAAGTGTTTTAGCAAAAGCTATTTGTTCTTTAATGTAAGAAGTAGCACGTGGAAAAGTGATGTCGTCTGTATCAATACCGATTTCTGCAAGATTTTTAATGAAGAGAGCAGTATAACGATTGGCAATATTTTCTGGGCTAGTTTTCTCATTTTTTGCAGTAAGTGTCATTTTATCTTCACCCTCTTCAGCATCAGACACGAGATGACCAACATCGGTGATATTTATGACACGGCGTACTCTATAGCCGGCAGCCTTGAGAGTGCGCGCGAGAGTATCTGAGAAAATGTATGAACGCAAATTACCAATATGCGCTCGACCGTATACTGTTGGTCCGCAACTATACAGTGTTACTGAGCCAGGTTTGTGTGGCATAAATACCTCTTTATTTCCCGAAAGAGTATTCGTGAGAAAGATGCGCGGCATGGTGTGCGTTGCATGTCTGCGACCTAAATTCTTAAGACGAGTAATCCATTTCATATTTTAGAAAATCCAACGTTTCTTTATAAATAGTGCAATCAATGTAAATACAACGATAGCCATAATACTTACAATGATGTAAAAAGCATTCGGTGAATCGACAAAAGGCATTCCATTTGTGCGCATAGTGAATATCCATGCGATAAGACCAAGAGGAAGGAAAATAACATTTACAACGGTAAGGGTGCGCATAATACCGTTTTGAGTTGTTTCGATGAGAGCTAAGTTTGTCTCGCGTAGTTCGGAGACGACTGAACGATGTGTTTTGACAAAGTGCGTAACTTGCAGACGTTCAGCAAGGATACGATTCATACGTTCTGAAAAAGAAGGTCCATAAAAATCTCGTTCTGAAAGAAGGGTGAGAAATCGTGTAAGTGGTTCTTCTTGACCTGCAAGTGAAGCTTCAAGATGTAGAAATTCACGACTAATGTTAGAAATTGAACGAATAGTAGAGTGTTCTTGACCCTCAAACATTCGTTTTTCAACATGAGTCAAATGTTCAGAGAGAAACTGTACATAATTTCGAGTTGAAGCATATAAATGCGCAAAAAGTATTTCGAGCAAAATATCAGGAGAGAATGAAGTGCGTTCGGAAAGCATTTCTTCCGCTTCAAGAAGTTTTTGAACTTCATGTAAGGGTGCTATGACCTCGTAGCGAATCGTTATAATAAATTTAGGGCCAATAATAAAATCAAGCTCTTGTGTATGGTTTACTTCAGAACCATTACTGTGAGTAGGGAAGTGCAGAACAATAAAAGCAATATCTCTTTCACTTGCAATAAGAGGACAAGGAGTGGGAGCAAGAAGTTCAGATTCAATACGTTCACCGATTGAGAATTCTTGTACGATGAGTTGGATTTCATCTACAGAAGGTTGTTCAAGGTCAATCCACGTTCCTTTTGAGTGTGCATGACGAAAAACCATTATAAATTAGGATACCACGGAGATGAGACACATATATACACCGTTACTAAAAATGGTAAATCGCTAAAGTATACGGTACACTTGTACAGATTATGGAACCTGATGATCTAACTATAACTTCTCCATCTCCACGAATACCGCGCACCGTTTCGCGCGGCATTTCCTTTGCTCTTGTTGCCGCTATTGCATTTGGTATAGGAATTTTTATAGGAGGGAGTGGAACCGCTTCTGCTATTGCTACTCGTATTCCGCTTATTGGTGATGGATTAAATTCAACTCCAGACCAAAGTGCAAATCTCGATGATTTTTGGAAAGCATGGAACACATTGCAACAAAATTATGTGATTACACACGCGTCAACGACATTGCCGACAACAAAAAAGAAAATATACGGAGCGATTCAGGGTCTTGCAGCATCCTACGGTGATCCGTATACCGTTTTCTTTCCTCCTAAACAAGCGAAATCATTCAATGAATCTATTTCAGGGAGTTTCGCGGGTGTAGGTATGGAAATTGATGTGAAGAATGATATTTTGACTGTTATTGCGCCCTTAAAGGGTACACCAGCGCAGGCGGCCGGTGTGAAAAGTGGAGATAAAATACTTGCTATTGATGGAAAATCAACTAAAGGGATTTCTACTAATCAAGCAGTGAGTGAAATTCGAGGGCCAAAAGGTTCAACAGTAAAACTTATTCTTTTGCGTAAAAATAAGCGCGTTAAAATAAAAATTGTGCGTGCCACAATTCAAGTACCAGAAACTAAAGATAGTCTTGATACTAAGTCAGGTGTCTATCAGATAGCTCTATATGAATTCACTAGCAATTCGGCTAATCTTTTCTCTCAGGCATTCGCACGATTTAAAAAGTCAGATTCAAAAAAACTTATTATCGATTTGCGCGGTAACCCGGGAGGATATCTTAGTGCAGCTGTTGATATAGCAAGTCATTTCTTACCAAAAGGTTCAACTATTGTTACAGAAGATTTTGCTGAAAAGGAACAAAATAAAGTACATACGAGTCTTGGATACAACGACGCGCCAAAAGGTACAAAGATAGTAGTTCTCATAGACGGTGGTTCAGCTTCAGCTTCCGAAATCCTTGCAGGAGCGCTTCAGGATAATAAGAGAGCTACTCTCATCGGTGCTCAATCTTTCGGCAAAGGTTCTGTGCAAACTCTTATTCCCATTGATGGTGGCTCACTGAAGGTGACGGTTGCTCGTTGGATTACCCCTGATGGTCACTGGATTATGGGCAACGGCATTACGCCAGACATTAAAGTGCCTTATACGGCTGCGGACGCTGCAGCGAAGACTGATCCACAGATGGCTCGTGCAGTGCAGTTTTTGACTACAGGAAAATAGTAGGGTAAAGTGGTCTCACTATGAAAGTACTATTACTTAAAGACGTTAAGGGTATCGGACGCGCGCATGAGCAGGTAGAGACTAAAGACGGCTTTGCTCTCAATTTTCTTATTCCACAAAAGCTGGCTATATCTGCAACACCTTCTGAGGTAGGGAAGGCAGAATTTCGCCTTAAGCAAGTTGTGGAGCAACAAGAAGTAGATATGAAACTCTTAGAGCAAAATCTAATTTCGCTTGCAGAAGCACACATTGTTATCAACAAAAAAGTGAACGAGAAAGGACATTTATATGATGCCGTTAGTGTTCCTGAAATAATTCAAGCCACAAAAGAACAAACACATATTGATCTTCCTGAAGACTCTATTAAGCTCGAAAAACCTATTAAGGAAATTGGCACGTTCAAAATACCGATTTCTCTAAAAGAAACTTTCGGTGCATTCTCTATTACCATTGAAGCCGAATAAGTATCTTATAAGCAACATGCGATGCTAAAAGCATCGCATGTTGCTTATAAGATAGATTTTAGATATTAGGTGACGTCTACTACTTTCTTCGCCATAAGACGACCAGTAAAGCTTATTTTACGGCGTGTGCGGAAAGAAACTTTGCCGGTAGTGAGAGAGAAAAGAGTATGGTCGCGACCGACAGCAACATTTTTACCTGCTTCTATTTTAGTACCACGCTGTCGAATGATAACCATGCCCGGTCGTGCAGAGGCACCATCAGAAAGTTTAACCCCGAGGTATTTCGGGTTGCTATCTCGTAGGTTTTTTGCTGATCCGCCTGCTTTAGTGTGTGCCATAGTGGTATAGTTTTACGAAGATGACTATAACAAAAGTACGCGAGAAATGCAAAAAATTGCTCTCTAAAATGCCCAAAGATTCAGCCGTTCTTTTAGTAATTTTATTATCTGCCTCTGCAAGTTTTGGGCTTGGTTATTTAGCTGGAGAAGATGCGGGGCAGGGAGGTCCAGTGTCTCTTTCCGCATCCCTTCCAACAAAATCTACATCTAAACAATTTGTAGCATCGCGCACCGGAAAGAAATTTTATTTATCGTGGTGTGGTGGCGCTAGTCGAATTTCAAATGCTAATAAAATTTGGTTTTCATCAGAAAAAGAAGCGATAACTCAAGGTTATTCTCCCGCAACAAATTGTAAGGGTCTCTAATTTGTTAGTATATATATATGTTTGACAAGAATTCTACTCGTGACACAGCGAATAAACTCGCACAAACTATTCGTGAAGGCAGTGTAGCGGTGCCTGATGAAAAATCAGCTCTTGTTTGTAAACCAAGTAAAATTGAATCATGGCGCGTATTTAAAATCATGTCCGAATTTGTTGAAGGATTTGACCTTATTCGTCGGCATGGACTCGC